>JAEYFO010000197.1 GCA_023402915.1 Bacillota bacterium
GGTATAGCTCAGCCGCAGCGTTCCTTCTTCGGCGGGCACGGCGACCGTGAACACCGATGCATAGGCCCCTTCGAGCACGCCGGTCTGCCGCCAGGGCCGCCGCCTGGTGCTGGCGGTCAGCTCCACGGGGCGGCCGACGTTTTGCTGGAACCCGCGCCGGATGGTCGAAAGCGATGGGGTGGACAAGACATGGTTCCCCCTTTCCTGTTTTTTTCAGGATTGCCAGCGGCGCGGCCTTTTATGCGCACCGCGAAAAATGAAGCAGCTCTTTCTCCGGAAAGAAAAAAAGCAGCGGATGCATCAATCCTGCATCCGGCCGGTTGTGGAAAACAGAGGAGGGTTTTTCGAAAGTTATCCACATTATCCACAGCCTTACCCACAGAAACGGGCAAAATGGACGGGCGCGTTGTGGAAAACTGTGGATTCTGTGGAAAAATCTGTGGAAAACCCGTGGAAAAGCCCACGGCGCACGCTGTCGCAAAAACGGGAAGATGCAGGGCTTTTCGCGCAAACTTGCGTTTTTTCCCGAATCGCTGCGCAACGTGACGGAAGGAGCGGCCGCGCCGGAGTTTCCCAAAGAAAAGCCCCTTGACAGGGGTGGGGAGTCGTGGCCAAAGGGTTTTTCAGGCGAATTGGAAAAGAGGCAGAGAGGCGGACGGCGGTTTTCCGGAAAACGCCGGCAGGGGAATTTGGTTTGGAAGAAAAAGGGCTGCTGTCAGGCAAAAAAGCTCCCCCGGTCGTCCGGGGGAGCGGAGGGGAAAGGGGAGCACTCATCCCGCGTGCGCCTGCTGCTCGCTGCGGGTGAGATCGTCCATCAGCAGTTTATCGGCCACGAGCGCGATGAACTCGCCGTTCGTGGGCTTTTCCTGCTTGGAATAAATGGTATAGCCGAAAATGTCGTTGATGTTTTCAATCTTGCCCCGCGCCCATGCCACCTCGATGGCGTGGCGGATGGCGCGTTCCACCTTGCTGGGCGTGGTCTCAAAGGCGGCTGCCACGCTGGGATAAAGCTCCTTGGTGATGGCGTTGATCATGGAGCGGCGGGCATAGACCTGCTTGACCGCCTCGCGAAGGAAATGATAGCCCTTGATGTGCGCGGGGATGCCCACGGCCAAAAATACGTTGGCGATCCGCTCGTCGAGAGACTTGATGGGAGCGGGCGCAGCCGGCGCGGACACGGGCACGCGGACGACCTGCTCGGGATCGGACTCGGGCGCGGCGCCGGCGCATTCGATCACCCGGCGGCAGAGCGCTTCCACGTCGAAGGGCTTGATGATGTAATAATACACGCCCAGCGTGCAGGCGCGGCGGATGATGTCGTCCTGCGAAAGCGCGGTCAGAACGATGATGCGGGGCGGCTTGCTCATGGCGTGAACGGTTTCGAGCACGCTGAAGCCGTCCACCTGCGGAAGGATCAGGTCGGTCACAAGAACGTCATACTCCCGCTCGCGCAGCAGCGCCAGCGCCTGACCCCCGCCGCTGGCACAGTGACAGCACTCGACCTCCTCCCGGGCGCAGAGCGCATTGTTGATGCTCTCGCGCAGCTGAGCGTTGTCGTCGGCGAGCAAAACACGGATCTTCCTGTTCATTTGATACCTCCTGCATTCCCTGAACGAGTCTGTTGTGATCCGGCAACTCTTCCGAAAACGATGGTTCGCTGCGGCTGGCGAAGAATCGCGGCATTTGCCGGTTTGTACTGGTTTGCGCAAGATGTGGTGGGAGAATTGCCATCTGCGTCCAAGTATAGCACCGCCCGGCATACCCTCACAGAGGGGAAGATTGTCGAGAGAGGGGGAAGCACGGCGAGGCGGAAAAGAAGTTTTGTCGAAGAAGCGTTTTGGGGGAAACGGGTGGCGCGCGCCGAAGAAAAACCGCCCGTTTTTTTCAGAAAACCGGGAACGATCCGGCAAAAAACCCCAAAAAGCGGCGAAAAGCGGATCCCCAGCGAACGCCTGCCCGCACAGCGCTTTTCGTTGCAGCCGGGGCGGCGGCGTGGTATCGTAGAAGAAAAATGGAGCCGGCGGGCGAAAAAGCCCGTTCGCTCCGCGTACCGGGCGAATTTATAAAGGAAACCATAAAAAAGGAGAACCTGCTTTGATCGCTTTTGATAACATTCCCTATGAACGGCCGGACGTTCCGGCGGGGCTGGCAGAATACGACCGGCTGACGGTGCGGCTGGCCGCGGCGAAGGACGAGAAAGAAGCGCTTTCGTGCTTCCGCACCCATGAAGCGCTGCTGCGCCGTTTTGAGACCATGAAGGTCTACGCCAAAATTCGGAACGGCGTCGATCTGGCCGACCGGTTTTTTGAGGAGGAAGCGGACTTTTTCTGCGGCGCCGCGCCCCTTTGGAACGAAAAAGTGCAGGGGTTTTATCAGGCGCTGTACGCATCCCCCTTCCGCCCGGCGCTGGAACGGGAGCTGGGGCCGGTGTTTTTCAAAAACATGGCGCTGTCCCTGCGCGCTTCCTGCCCGGAAAACATCCCGCTCGAGCAGGAGGAAGCCCGGCTCTGTGCCCGGTATACGAAGCTGCTGGCCTCGGCGCGGGTGCCGGTGGAGGGAGAGATCCTGAATCTGGAGCAGCTGCGCAGCCGGGAAGAATCGCTGGACCGGGAAGAACGGCGCAGGGCGTTTTTGGGGGAAGCGGCGTTTTTCAAGGCGAACGAAGCGGAGTTCGACGATATTTTTGACCGGCTGGTGAAGCTGCGCACGCAGATGGCGAAAAATCTCGGCTGCGAGAATTATGTGGAATTGGGCTATTGGCGCATGACGCGCAACTGCTACGATGCGGCGCAAGTCGCGCGGTTCCGGGCGGCAGTGGTGGAAGAGGCGCTGCCCGCCGTGAAGCGGATCAAGGCGGCGCAGGCGGCGCGGCTGGGGCTTCCGAAGCTTTTCTGGTATGACGACGGCTGCTGTTTCCCCGAGGGGAATCCCCGTCCCGCGGCGCAGGGGGAGGCGCTCCTTGCCATGGGGCGGCGGATGTACGGCGGCCTTGGCAAAGAGGCGGGGGAGTTTTATGACTTTCTGCTCCAATACGGCCTCTTCGACGCCATGGCGCGGCCGGGAAAAGCGAGCGGCGGCTACTGCGAGTATCTGCCGGAATACGGCGCGCCCTTCATTTTCGCCAATTTCAACGGCACGGCGGACGATGTGGATACCCTCACCCACGAGGCGGGGCACGCGCTGGCGTTTTATCTGGCGCGGGAGCTGCCGGTTTCGGAATGCGTGGTGCCCACGCTGGACGTGTGCGAGATCCACTCCATGGCGATGGAGCTGTTCGCCTATCCGTATCACGATCTGTTCTACGGGAGCGACGCGCCCCGCAGCCGCCGGATGCACCTGGAAAACGCGCTGTGCTTCCTGCCCTACGGCTGCATGGTGGACGAGTTCCAGCACATCGTTTATGAAAAACCGGACAGGACCCCGGCCGAGCGCAAAGCGGTATGGAAGGAGCTGGAAGCGAAATACCGTCCCTATCTGGTGTTCGAAGGGGAGTTTTTTGGCGAGGGCATGTGGTTCATGCGGCAATCGCACATTTATAAGAACCCGTTTTACTACATTGACTACTGCCTGGCGCAGGCGGTGGCGCTGCAATTCTGGGGCTGGGCGCAGCGCGACCGGGATGCGGCGCTTTCGGCGTATTTTGACCTTGTGAAAAAGGCGGGCACAAAGACCTTCGCCGAACTGGTCGCCGAAGCCGGGCTGAAGGACCCCTTCGCGCCGGGCTGTCTCAAGGGAGTGGTGGAGACGCTTTTTTAGGGGAGTCGCTGGGGGAGGGGAGACGTGGGGGGGAAATTTTTTTGGAAAAAATTTTACCAAAAA
>JAEYFO010000345.1 GCA_023402915.1 Bacillota bacterium
GAATTACACCATCTGGTGCTGCGGGGACGAGCTGTTCGGTTACTACGAATGCGAAAAAGGCGCGACCTATGCGGCGAAGGTTCAGGCGGAAAGCCCGGTGGTCGATCGCTGGAACGAATTCATGCAGAGGTGTCAGGAGCACGGGAAGATTTCGTCTTTTCAAAAATGCAAGGAATTTTCCGAAGCATTGCGGCAGGCGGGAGAAGGACGTGCGGATCGCCGCATTTATTCTCCGTCGCCGCTGCCCCGGATGCGCTCATTCATCCTCCTGACCTTCCTTTTCCACACGAAATATTGAATCAGCCAGACAAGGACAAAAATGACTGCAAAGATCCCGGCATAGGACAGGATTCCTGCGATCGAATGGGGCATCCAGTTTGCAACGTAAGAGATCGGAAACATCACCGCGCAGGCGATTGCAAAGTAGATCCCGCTTTGCTTTGCAAGGCTCCATGAATCGATCTCCCAGATAACAGAAGCCATCGCAAAGCCCGCGCCCATGATCCCGCAGAGCGCCGTTTGGAGGAGCACAGCGTTTAATTCGCCGCGCATGGCGCCGACCAGTTCCGGACGGACCGGATAGAACAAGCCGTCCCCGATGCCCAGGGAGACGATCACGGTGATGATATGCCCAATCGCAATGCCGAGAGGAACGCCAAGCAGGCCGCGCAGAAGCAGTTTCTTCTTCATTTTTATCACCTCATATCCCCAAGAGTTGTTTGATCTTCGCGACGGATCGCCTCGAAACATAGGTCACCGTTCCGTTTGAAAGCGTGATGCAAATCGTTCCCGCAAGACTCAAATCAAAGCTCCTGACCTTTTTCAGGTTGATGATGTCCGAGTTTGAGATTCGGACAAAGAACCGGCTGTCAAGCCGCTGTTCTGCTTCGTAAAGCCGCAGGCGGAGGGTATACTCGCCGCGGTCCGTTTCCGCAAACACCTTGCCCGATGCAGCAAAAACGCGGTAGATGCAGGACATCTCCAAGACTTCGACCGTATCTTCCCTGAATCCCGCCAACACCTGCGGCTGCTCGTCCGCCAGTCTTTGGATGACGGCGTTGATCTCGTCCGTCATTTTGTCTGTCACAACGATGATTTTCGGTTCTTTGCATTTTTCGTCTATCTTGATTTCAATTTGCATGGATCCGCCTCCTCCTTTCTACGGTTACAGTATAGAAAAATCGAGAACCGATTTCCAGCGATTCTCGATAGATGGTTCCATTCAGACCACAGGCGGTTGATTTTATCCCTCATTGTACCATCGGAGCCCGCCGCAATTCGGGTAGAATTGCGGCGGGTTCTTGGGCGTCGTCTCCGGCTTGGGCAGACGCTTTTTCATAGAAGACGTTTTTGGGGGGCTGCGCCTCCATGAATGGGAATTGAAATGGCCAACACCGCATCCAAACACAGGGCAAGCGCATATTCATAGGCGTTGCCGCCCCAATTCCGTTCATCGTATTGGTCAACATTGGCAAGACAATCCGCGGTGTAAAGGATCATTCCCCATGTGGCTTTTCTAAAGCTTGCACAGGCCGCAAGCGCCGAGCATTCCCTCTCCACAACAGAACAGCCTTCGCTTTTACGGTACTCCACTTTTTCCCTTGTTTCGCGGAAGAAACCGTCCGTTGACCAGGTCACCACGCCGCGTTCCCTCAGATGCGCCATGGCGTTGTCCTCCAGGGCGACGGAGCCGCCGGTGGCCAGCACGGTGTTTTCACAGTCCAAAGAGATAATGACCTGCTCTTCCATCGCCAGAAAGCCCTCCGCGCCCAATTCGTCTACGGATTTTTGCAGGAGCTTGCCGGTCTTTTGCTGGATGGCAAGGTCGGTATCGAGAAAAGGCATCCCCAGCGCCTTGGCGCAGAGCACGCCCACGGTGCTCTTGCCGCTGCCCGGCATGCCGATCAGTACGAGATTCTTATTGCCCGTCATGGATGAATCCTCCCGTTTGGAAGCATTTTTTATGCGGGTATTATACAGCCTGCCGCTCCGGGGCGAAAGCGAAAACGTGTAAAAAAAGAGGACGCGCCGCAACGCGTCCTCCGAAAGGATTTGTGAAAACAAAATCAGAAATCGACCTTTTTGCCGTCCAGGCAGCAGATCAGGATCTTTTTGAGATCTTCGGGCGAGGTCTGGCGCGGGTTGGAGCCGGTGCAGGGATCGCCGAAAGCTTGCTGTGCGACAAAGTCGATGGTGCTGTTGAACTTTTCGTCCGTCACGCCGTGCTCGCGGAAGCTGGGTGCAATATCGACGGTCTTGTTCAGCTGCTCGACCTTTTCCACCAGCTTATCCGTCAGCTCCTGATCGTCCTTGCCGGTCAGGCCGATGTAGCGGGCGATGTCCGCATAGCGGCTTAAGCAGGCCTTGGAGTTGTAGCGGATGACGTTGGGCAGCAGAATTGCGTTGCAGCAGCCGTGCGGGATTTCATACTGCGCGCCGACCTTGTGGGCCAGCGAATGGGCAATGCCGAGCAGCGCGTTGGAGAAAGCCATGCCTGCCAGGCACTGCGCGACGTGCATCTTGCCGCGCGCGGTTTCATCGCCGTTGTAGGAAGCGGGCAGGTAATCGAAAATCATCTGGATCGCCTTGAGCGCCAGCGGATCGGAGAAATCGGAATGCAGACCCGCCACATAGGCCTCGATGGCGTGGGTCAGCGCGTCCATGCCGGTGTGCGCGGTCAGCGTCCTGGGCATCGTCAACGGGATGTCCTCATCCAGAATGGCAATATCGGGCGTGATGTTGAAGTCCGCCAGAGGGTACTTGACCAACGTCTTGTAGTCGGTGATGACCGAGAAGGCCGTCACTTCCGACGCGGTGCCGGAGGTGGAGGGGATGGCCGCGAAGATGGCCTTGTTGCGCAGCTTCGGGATGGTGAAGGGATCCTTGATGTCGTCAAAGGTCTTTTCGGGATGCTCGTAGAACACCCACATCGCCTTGGCTGCGTCCATGGGGGAACCGCCGCCGATGGAGAGAATCACGTCGGGCTGGAAATCGCGCATCGCCTGCGCGCCGCGCATCACGGTTTCGACAGAAGGATCGGGCTCGACGCCTTCAAAGACCTGCGTCTCCAGACCGGCCTCGTGCAGGATATTTTCCAGCTTAGCCAGAAAGCCGTTCTTCTGCATCGAGTGACCGCCCACGACGATGAAGCCCTTTTTGTATCCGGCAAGCGCGGTGCGCAGCTCTTCCATTGCACCCTTGCCGAAATAGAGATCACGGGGAAGTGTAAAACGTGCCATAATGAAACCATCCTTTCTCTTTTCTGCGCAGCGGCAGAAAATTCATATCTGTGCAAAGAATATCATATTGATAATTAGTTGTCAATATTAAATTATAATTTATCAAACTTGTCATGAAACTTGAATAGAAATCCCCGGTCGGGATTAGCCTTGGCAAAGGCCGCACTTTTTATTCACAGTCTTGATACATGAAATAGAGCGGAAAAAGCAAAAGCGCGATTTAGGTCTTTGCAAAGATGCATAA
>JAEYFO010000245.1 GCA_023402915.1 Bacillota bacterium
CACCTCCCCTTACACAGGGGAGGCTTCAGGTGCGCCGGGGAAGTTTTCGCTCCCTTGCCTAGGAGGAGCCTAGGAACTTCCTGCCGTTCCTTGCTTTTTTCGTCAAATTCCGCTATACTGTTGGAACAAGCCTACAAAACGGAGGGATTGTATTATGGAACTGAAATACAAGACGCACGGGACCTGCTCCCAGCAAATCAATGTCGACATTGAGGACGGCGTCGTCAAGGACGTCGAGTTTATCGGCGGCTGCCGCGGCAACACCCAGGGCGTGGCCGCACTGGCCAAGGGCCGCAAGGTCGAGGACGTCATCGCCGCCTGTGAAGGCCTCCAGTGCCGCAACGGCACCTCCTGTCCCGACCAGCTCGCGCAGGCGCTCAAGTCCGCGCTGAGCAAGTAAAATTGCACCTTGAAAAACACCGGCGGAATGATTCTGCCGGTGTTTTTTGATATTGAACCAGCGGTTTAGTGACAGGGCCGGAAAAAGAGCGTAAAATAGGCTGTGAAATGAGATACCGAAACGAACGGAGGGACGAAAAAATGAATCTCAAGGAAGCATTCCGTTTTCAGAATAAGCTGTCGGCGCTGATGGAAGAGGCACAGGGCATTCTGTCGCAGGACGCGAACGTGATGCAGATTCAGAACACATATCTGCGCCGCAAGGTCATGGAGGGCGCGGAGGACGAGACGACGATCGAGACGCCGCCGAGCGAATTTGCCGCGCAGATCACGGAGGTTGCGGAGTTTCTGATCTATCTGCTGCGCGAAAAGGAAAAGCTCGGCCGTGCCATCCGCACGGCGAAAAACGCCCTGCCCATCGACATGGACAGCGAGGTCGGCCTCAACGGCGACCGGCAGGCCATCGCGCGCACGCTGCGGCGCATGGCGGGGCTGCGCAGCTCCGAAAGCCTGATTCCCGGCGGCGGCACGGGCTACCGCTTCAATCAGGAGGGAAACCAGGTGATGTATCGCTGCGACGTCAAGCGCGTGGCGACGATCCACTTCAACCGCGTGACGGTGCGCAACCTCGCATCGGAGATGGACCGCAAGGCCGATGCGACCTCCGAGGAGCTGGACAGGTGCCTGGTCAACGCCAAGGTCAATTACGACGCGCCCTTTGACGTCAACGATGCCTTCGCGGAGGTCTTCGAGGCCTTTGCAGGTGGCGAAAACGCCTGATTTTTCCCATGCTCCGGCTGCTTTGGCGGCGGCAGGAAAGGCGGAAAGTGCGGAAACCGGTTCAGGCGCAGATGAACCATAACGCTGCGCATCTTGAAATGTGAGGAGAAAAGCGCTTCTTGAAAAAGCGATAAGGAAAATCCCCCGCTTCCATCCGCGCGCTCTCTCCCTGCGTTTTCACGCTTTTTCGCAATTCTCTCCTTCCTCAGCTCATCCTTACGTCTCCATGCTGACAGGACGTTCGGGCGCATTGGGCGTCCCGAACGATCATCAAATTGCCTTCGGGCCAACTAAAAAAAGTCCGTACAGACTTTGGCTCTGCACGGACAAAAAGGGCGGAAGCGTTCCGTTTTTCCTGCCCCAGCCAAAGCAGCCGGGTCATCAATAAAAGAGAGCAGCAAGACGAATCCTGCTGCTCCTTTTTCAGCCATTTTTCTGTTGTTGAGGGATCGGCCGCGGGCACGAGGATCTGCTCCATCGGCACGCCCAGGAGCCGTCCCAGCGCGTAGAGGTTATCCACGGTCGGCAGGCTCTTGCCGCGCTGCCATTTGTAGATGGCCTGCGGCTCCTCAAAGCCGAAGTATTCCTGCAAATCGCGCACGGTCATGCCGCGCTCGGTGCGCAGGCGGACGATGTTGCGGCCGGTGGCCACGGGGTCGATGACCGGAAAGGTTTTCTGCATCGTTTTTGTCCTCCTTTAATGTTTTCCCGGAAGAGTAGTTCAGTATAACGCAAACGAACCAAAGATGCAATGGGTTTCGCCTGCATTTCCCATCCGAAAGGAGATGATTCCATGAAAACCAATCTTTCCGCCGTCAAGATGAGCAAGCGCGCCCGCAAGGCGCTGGACGCGCAGGCCCGCGGCGACTGGAACGGCGTGGTTCCCGTCACGCGCGTCGTGCCGGACAAAAAGGCCTACGACCGTCTCCGGGCGCGCCGCGCGGATCGGGCGCAGCTGCTGTCGGTCGAATAAGCGCTGTAAAAAAACTGCGCACACGGGAAAGCAGTGCGCGTCCACGTCCGAAATCCCATTCTTCACGAAAACTTTAACAGAAACTGCGTTAAAAACTCGCCTTGCTCTGTTAAACTATCAGAGATTGACCGAAATTTCAGCAGAGAGTGGGCGCGAAGGTGCTTCGCGCTGGAAAGCGAGAGAAATGAGCCAGAATTTGTTTGAAACCCTTTCCCTATCGCCCGAGGTGCTTCAGGCCGTGGGCGAGATGAACTATAATGAAATGACGCCGATCCAGGCGGCGGCAATCCCGCTGATTCTGGATGGACAGGACATCGTCGGCCGCTCCTCCACCGGCACGGGCAAGACGGCGGCCTTCGGCCTGCCCGCAGTGGAGCGCTGCGGGCGCGTGCTGCCCAACCGCCCGCAGGTGCTGGTGCTCGCCCCCACGCGCGAGCTGGCGCTGCAGATCAGCGGCGAGATGCGGAAATACGCCAAATTCAAGCCCTCCGTGCGCATTGCGACGATCTACGGCGGTGATTCCATCACGGCGCAGATGGGGCTGCTGCGCACGGCAAACCTGGTCGTCGGCACGCCCGGCCGCGTGATGGATCACATGCGCCGCGAGACGCTGCTGCTTGACCAGCTTGAAATGGTGGTGCTGGACGAAGCGGACGAGATG
>JAEYFO010000011.1 GCA_023402915.1 Bacillota bacterium
CGCCGGCAGTGCTGGTGGTGCTGGCCGACCGGAGCCGTTTTACGTATCTTTACGACGGTTCGCTCGTGATGGGCAATCTCATGCAGGCCGCCCACGCGCTGGGACTTGGCAGCTGCTGGATCCATCGGGCGAAGGAGGAATTCGAGCTGCCGGAGGGAAAAGAGCTGCTGCGTTCGCTGGGCATTGAGGGCGATTACGAAGGCATCGGCCACTGCATCGTGGGCTATGCCGCCGGAGAAGAACCCAAGGCCGCGCCCCGCAAGGAAAAGTTCGCCTATCGCATCGATTGAACGATCCATCGATTTCATCGATAAGCATCAAGGCAAGCCAATGCGCCGGCGCAGAGTTTCGGCCGCATTTGCTCAGTTTGGCCTGTTTCGCTCCTTGAGCCGCTCCACGAAAAAGAGCCTCTTCGATTGGAAGAGACTCTTTTTGCATGATCGCGCTGATTGGGAACCGGACGCTGTGCGCCCGATTGACACAAGCCGCTCTGCTGCCTGAAAATCGGGGCGTTTAGTCCTCTTCTTCCTCTTCGGGCAGGTTGGCGTTATGATAGACGTTCTGCACGTCGTCGTTGTCCTCAAGGAAATCGATGAGGCGGTTGACCTTCATCACGTCCTCTTCGTCGGTCACGTCGATGCTGTTTTGGGGCACCATGTCCACTTCGGCGGAGATGAAGGTATAACCCGCAGCTTCGAGCGCCTCGCGCACGGCGGAGAAATCTTCCGGCGCGGTCATGACTTCAAACACGTCCTCATCGGGCACGAAATCTTCCGCACCGGCGTCGAGGGCCGTCATCATGACTTCGTCCTCGTCCATGGACTCCGTCCGCTCAATGACGATCACGCCCTTTTTGTCGAACATCCAGCCCACGCAGCCGGAGTTGCCGAGGCCGTTGCCGTATTTATCGAACAGATGGCGCATTTCGGAGGCGGTACGGTTGCGGTTGTCCGTCAGGGTCTCCACGATCACAGCCACGCCACAGGGGCCGTAGCCTTCATAGGTGATCTCTTCGTAATCGTCGGCGTTGTCTGCGCCCGCCGCCCGCTTGATGGAACGGTTGATGTTATCGTTGGGCATATTGGCCGCCTTGGCCTTGGCGATGACGTCGCGCAGCTTGGAGTTGCTGTTCGGGTCGGGGCCGCCGCCATGGCGCACAGCCATGACCAGCTCACGGCCGATCTTGGTGAAGATCTTGCCCTTTGCAGCGTCAGTCTTCGCCTTTTTGTTCTTTATATTTGCCCATTTGGAATGGCCGGACATTGGAAGTACCTCCTGAAACGATAAGTAGTCTCTACCCGCACCATCCCTGACATCGCGGCCCGCGCCGTCACAGCAAACAGTGCGAGCCCGATTTGGATCTCACACAGCTTTCATCATATCACAATCCCCCCGCCCACGCAAGGGGATGGGCCGCATGTTTGCCCCGCCAAACCGCAGGGACCGGGCGTTTTTTGAAAAGGCGGTTCAAAAAGCGGGAATTGGAACGAAAGATTTCCCGCCTGAACTATGGCGTATATTTTTGGAAAAAGGGCTACCCAGTGCGCAAGAAATCCTCGGAACACGCGCTTTTTTATGAAACGCGCATACCCTCGAAAAGGCGCATATGCTTCCCGTCGTGTGCCCCGCTGCGTGTCTTTGTGGCGCGAAAAAACGTCCGCTGTGTGCCCTGCAGGGGTTCCGTGTGCTTCGCCGCGTCCACCTGAGAGGTGGCAAAACCGTCCGCTTCGTGCCCCGGAAGGCGCAAAGAATCTGCGGCTGCTCGACTTGGGAGACGCTCTTCTCCGAACGCGCCGGTCTGTTTTCAAAGGAAACGGTGCGAAACCCTCAAGACCGGACTGCCGAAACTATCTCTCCGCTGCCGGGCAGGCGCTGTTCAGCCGCGCAGCGCCTCGTAGCTGCGCCACGCCTCTTCCAGGAGTTTTCGATCCTGGCTGTAGGTGACTTTTTGCAGCGATTCCGCCCGGTCAAACCAGCCGCCGTCCCGGAATCCCTCCGCATGGCTGACGGCATAGTCTCCGCTCTCCGCTTCCATGAGGAACCAGCTCACTTCGTTGCACACCGGGCGGTGCCGTGTCAGGGAATAGAACTCGTAGCTGGTATGCCCCGCCGGGCGAAGCGCGGCCGCCCGAATTCCCGCTTCCGCCAGCGTCCGGGCTGCGGCCGTCTCTTTGGGGGACATTCCCTCGCGGATCAGCCCCTTGGGAAAGACCCATTCTTCTTTTTCATTTTTCAGGAGAAAAACTTTCTCCCCGAAAAACACCAGGCCGCCCGCACAATTTCGACACAGCATTCCTGTTCCTCCTTTCAACGGATTCCACCGCGGAACCCATCTTCTTTTGCTATTATTTTACAACATTTCAGCATATTTGTGCAGACATTTTTCGACATTTTAGTCGTTTTTATTCTTTTTCGTCCGCATTTTGTGTTTTTTCTTCTCTTTCTGCCCTTTTTCCCTGCGATCCTTCCGCCTGTAAAAGCGCTTTCCAACCGTTCGGAACCGCTTCCGGGGCGATCTCTCCCGCGCGGAAAAGCTCCAGATACTTTTCTCTCAGCGTTTTCAAATCCTCCCACGCTTCCTTCTTTTTGGGCGGATCGCGCAGCAGGGCCGCCGGATGGTAGGTCGGCAAAAACCACACGCCCTTTTTCTCCCGCCATCTGCCCCGCTCCCGGGCGATACGGATCTCCGGATCGCAGAGATATTTCGCCGCCGTCGCCCCAAGGCAGACGATGATTTTCGGCTGAAGCAGCACAAACTGTTCCCGTAAAAACGGCAGGCAGGACAGCGCCTCGCTCTCCTCCGGCGTCCGGTTGTTGGGCGGACGGCATTTGACGACGTTGCAAATGTACACTTCCTCCCGCTTGAGACCGATGGCGTCGAGCATCCGATCGAGCAGCTGTCCGGCCGCGCCCACGAAGGGCCGCCCCTGCAGATCCTCGTCCCGCCCCGGGCCTTCGCCTACAAACATGATGCGGCTTTTCCCGCTCCCCTCGCCGGGAACGACGTTGGTGCGCATGGCGCACAAGCGGCATTGCATACAGCCATTGATCCTGCAAAGCAGGGCATCCCACGTGACCCGCATTCTTCTCCCTCTTTTTCGACGATTTTTTCTACTTTTTTAATGATTTTTATGCTTATTGACGGTTTTTCTGCCGAAGGCCGGCATTTTAGCCACATCCGATCGTTTCAAGAAATTCAGCAATTCCCAACGATCATGGGTTATCGCTTTCCCACCCGCAAAAAGGCCAAACTCCAGCCGGCATCCCTCTCCGCTTTTTACAATGTTTTTCAAAACTGTGCCTTGTAGCGCGTTTCCATTCTTAGCGTATTTTTTTGATTTTTCCAGGAACAAACTGCCGCCTTTTTCAACAGTCCGAAGGCCGCTTTCCTTTCTTTCTTTTTAATGCGTTATAAGTCAATCGGCCAAAGGCCGGGCTCCCCCGCTTCTTGGGTGCTTTTCTTTTTCCCGGCTGCAAAAATCCGCCGCAGGACGATACTGCGGCGGATCTGGCGATATTCTTTTTGAACTTACTTGACGGTGATCTTCAGCTTCGTGGTATATTCGCCGTCCTGCGTGGTGCCCACGATGTAGCAGGTACCCTTGCCGCGGGTGCGGATATAGCCGTTCTTGTCCACGGTGCAGACCCTCTTGTTGGTGGTGACCCAATCGAGCTCCTTGTGGGCGATCTTCTTGCCGTTGAGGGTGATGGTCTTGACGCGGAAGCGCACCTTGGTGTTGAGCTTGCGGGTCAGCTTGGTGACGTTAAAGACGAGGCCGTCTTCTTCGTCGATCTCGACGTCGCTGCTGGAGCTGGCCGCGACAAAGATGTTCTTCTCGATGACCTTGTTGCCGTTGTAGAACACGTTCAGCGTGGTCACGCCGCTGGAGAGCGCGGTGATCTTGCCGCCGCTGGTGACCGTAGCGATGCGAATGTCGCCGGTGGTGTAGCTCATGCCGGCCGCCGTCACGGGAACGCCGCCGAGCATGGCCGCGGTGATCTGCACCGTTTCGCCGATCTTCATGACCGGGACGGGGCTGGCCGCTTCGATGGCGGCGATGATGGTGTAGCCGTTGCCCAGCGGATAGACGCCGCCCGTTATGCCGCCGATGCTGCCGGAGCCGCCGGAATAGCTGCCGCTGGCGCGAACGCCCACGATGACGCTGTATTCGCGCAGGGTGCTGTTGAAGGTCATGCTCGTGGGCGCAGCGTCCACGATGCGGCGGTTGCTGATGCCGATCTGGCTGCCGACGGGCACGCGGTAGGTGCGGGGCAGGTTGCTCAGGGAAGCGAGGGTGCCGATGCTGTTGGCGTCGAGCACGGCGTTGTTGTTGCCGCGGTCGAGGAAGGTGAAGTTCACCTTGCCGCCATAGGCCAACAGGCTGCCCTGCTGGGCGACAGTGCTGCCGTAGGAATTGTAGATGGTGTCGCTTGCGGTGTTGAAGCTGGCGGACTTGGTGGTGCCGTTATCACCGTACACCGTCACCGTGCCCGTCACAGCAGCGCCGGCGGTGGAGCCGCTGGTCACCTTGACCGTGGCGCTCTGGCCGCTGTAATTGCTGGTCACGGAAGCGTTGCCGGAGGTGATGCTCCAGGCGTAACGCACCTTGCTGGTGATGTCGTTCGAACCGGAAGCGTCCTTGACGGTGGCAGACACGTTGAACGTATCGTTGACGTACAGGTCGTTATAGGAGCTGTTGGTCTTGCGGATCTGCAGCGCGACGATGGCGTTCGAAACGTCCGTCGCACCGGAGCTGCCGGAATAGCTGACGTTGACCGAGCAGGTATAGCTCTTGGTGTGCACGCTGCCGTCAAAAATGTTGACGATCAGGTTCGTCGTGCCGTAGGCCACGCCGACGATGGTGATGCCTCCCTTGGCGTCGTCAAGCACCTGAATGGTAGAGTGGTTGTAACTCTGATCGATCACGTAGGTCTTGCCGCCGGTCAGTTCTGAAGAAATGTCCAGCTTGGCAGTGCCATTGATCGACAGCGCATAGTAGTTGGTCACGTTCGTTGCTGCAGAGGCGGGCATAACGCCTGCGACCATGCAGCAAACCAGCGCCAGCACCAGGATCACTGCGATACGTTTTTTCATGGTGAAAGCTCCTCCTTCTACGATGTCATCGCAATCTGGATGCCAAAACATCTTTTTCTTTATTATACAGGCTTTTTTGTCAGTTCTCAACATTGATTTTACAATTTACCAATCGTTCATATTCTTCCTGTTTCTGCAACAATTCTCTGCAACAATTCCCGCATCGCCTATCCTCTTTGCGCCCGTTTTCGGCCGATGGACTCGTACGTCGCGCCGCATCGCTCCATCTCCTCCGGCGAAAAGCAGCCCCGGCCGTCAAGCACCAGCGGCGCAGCCATTTTTTCACAGAACGCTTCCGCCTGCATCTGCCGGATCTCCCGCCAGGCGGTAAAGATCAGGCAGGCGTGCGC
>JAEYFO010000117.1 GCA_023402915.1 Bacillota bacterium
CTGTTGAGCACCTCGTAGGTCTCCTCCTCGTTCTTTAAGCAGCACATCAGGCGGCCGCAAACCCCGGAAATCTTGGTGGGGTTCAGGGAGAGGTTCTGCTCCTTAGCCATCTTGATGGACACCGGAATGAACTCCGAAAGGTAGGAATGGCAGCACAGCGCCCGGCCGCAGATGCCGATGCCGCCCATGATCTTGGTCTCGTCCCGGACGCCCACCTGCCGCAGCTCGATGCGGGTCTTGAACACGCTGGCCAGATCCTTGACCAGATCGCGGAAATCCACCCGTCCGTCGGCGGTGAAATAGAAGGTGATCTTGCTGCCGTTAAACGAATATTCCACGCCGACCAGCTTCATGTCCAGCTTGCGCTCGGCGATCTTCTTTTCGGCGATGGCGGCGGCTTCTTTTTCCCGCTCGATGTTCTGCTTTGCGTTGGCCTTATCCTTTTCGTTGGCGACGCGCAGAATGTACTTGAGGGGCGCGACGATCTCTTCATCCGGCATTTCCGTCGGCTCGAGGGTCACTTCGCCGTATTCAATGCCGCGGGCGGTCTCGACGATAACGCCGTCGCCCTTTTTGACGTCCTGACCGAAGGGATCGAAATAATAGACTTTGCTCGATTGGCGGAATTTCACACCGATCACTGTTTTCATAAAAAAACTCCTTACGCGCACGCGGCGCGATTTGTTTCATTCAAAACGGCGGAAGCGCTCCGCCATAGCCCCGGCGGGGGCGTTTTGTCTGCTTTGTTTATTGTAGCATTGTTTCCCCCCGGGATGCAATGGAGGTCTTTGGCGAAAGGGAGAGCGGCGCCGCGGGAGACGTTTCCCGAAGAACAACGTTTCAAACGGGCGGCGGCGCAGTTTTTTGAAATTTTTCGCAGTTTCTTTGGCGAAGCGATTGACCTTTTTCGAAAAAACGTCTATAATACTTCTCAGATTTGATTTGTTTTCACATCGCCAATTCATTTACTCACCCATGTCATCCGGTTTTCGACACAATTGAATCAAATTGCAGGAGGTTTCCCATGGATCAGCTCATCAGCAACGAAACCCTCGAACAGCTTCACCTTCCCCAGCCCTGCCAGCTCGGCATCATGGTGGACGACGTGGAAAAAGCCGCGCCGGCGTTTTTGCATTTTATCGGACAGGAAGGCTTCCGCGAATACCGGATGCTCAACACCGAAGGCGCGATCTACCGCGGCAAGCCCGCCAACTTCATCATCAAGATCGCCAAGCTTTTCTGGCAGGAACTGGAGCTGGAGCTGATGCAGGTCATCGATTCCCCGTTCCATTCCGAGTTTTACGACAAGCACGGCCAGGGCCTGCATCATCTGGGCTTCCGCGTGCCCGACGTGAAGGCGTACTATCCGCTCTTTGAGTCCTTCGGCGCGCCCCTGATCTGCTCGAGCCACTGGATCAACAAGGTCAACGGCCCCACCTGCTGCGCCTATTTCGACACCACCGACAAGCTGGGCTTCATCCTCGAGCTGGTCGGCCCCTACCGCGAATGAGCTTCCCCGCAAAAAGCAAAGGACGGCGATCCTGCCGTCCTTTTTGCGTGGGGGAGGGGAGGGGAGGCGCCAGGGGCGCTGCCTCACTTCGTAATAGTCGCCCCGGTTCGCTGCCGCTTCCGGCGCTCCTTTACTCAGTGGGCTTCCCCCTCTCTGCTTCGCCCACTGGGCGCGGTCGGGGTCAGCCCCCTGGACCCCGGTCAGGGGATTTTTGTAAAAATCCCCCGACACCCCAAAAATTTTCAAAGAAAAAAAAGAAACCAAAGGAGTTTCCAACTGTCCTCTTGAGGAAGGAGAAAAGAGTTAAAAGGGTAGAAAAAAGTTTTTAGCAGGAATCGTTTCGCGGCTTATCCGGCGGGACGGTTGGCAGGGCAGGTTTTCTTGTATGGGGAAGTTGTATAAATTTATTGACTGAACATCAGTTGTTCCCTTTCCTCCCCAACAAAGCTTTTCAGTCCTCTGGTCAACAGTCGCTTCAATAGTCCGACAGGTTGATGGCCAAAGAAGTTTGCCTGTTTATTGACTGTACTCCAATCACTTCTTTTCTCTCCCCCCCAACGGAGCTTTCCAGTTCTTTGGGCAGTAGTCACCCGAATAGTCCGACAAAGCGATGGCTGAAAAAGATTCCCCTGTTGTTGACTGTACGCCAGTCACTTCTCCCCTCTCCCCCAACAGAGTTTTCCAGTTCTTTAGGCAGTAGTCACCCCAATGGTTCGGCACATCGCTGGTTGGAGAACTTTCTCTGTTTGGGCAAATTTACCGACCGAACATCAGTCACTTTTTTCCCTCTTCCCCCACCAAATTTTTCACCTTCTGCTCGCTTCCCGCTTTTCACCGCCCATTCCTCACTCCACACTCCTCACTCCTCATTCCTCACTTCCCGCTCAAACCGCGCCAGCAGCCAATCCGCCGTGAGCGCCACGCCCGCGTTTTGCAGCAGCCGTTTGCGCGCCTGCGTCAGAAGGTCGATGGCCGTGAGCAGCTGCTTTTCCCCGGCGGAGATCGCCGCTCCCGTTCGTTCCCGCAGGGGGCTTGCGCCCAGCTTATGCGCCAGAACGTCCCGGCAGTACTCCGTCATCGCCTCGAGCGCCCGGTCCATGTCCGGCCGGGTCTCGCCCAGCGCCGCCCGATCCACGGCTTTTTTTGCGAACATCGCTTCCAGCGCGCCTTCCGCCGCCCGGCGGGCAGCGGCTTCCTCTTCCGTTTCGCTCTTTGGCGCGCCGCTCAGGCGCACGATCATGCAGCGGGAACGGATGGTGGGCAAAAGGCCGTTCTCCGTGCCCGACAGCAGGAACGTCACCCCCTCGGGCGGCTCTTCCAGCGTTTTCAAAAGGGCGTTCTGCGCGGCGGGGGTCATGCAGTGCGCCTCTTCGCACAAGACGACCCGCCGCCCCCGCCGGACGGACGCTTCCGAAAGCGCGCCCTGCATCTGGCGCACGGCGGCCACGGAGATCTGCTTTTTCCCCGGTTCGGGCGCAAGGCGCAGAAGATCCGGGTGGCTTCCCGCCCCGATCATCCGGCAGGAAGGGCACGTTCCGCAGGGGCGCTTGTTCGGCTCCGCCTCGCAAAGCAGCGCCGCCGCCCCCTTTTCGATGGTCTCCCCCAAAGGCGCGTCCGCCGGGCCCGCCGCCAGATAGGCCTGTCCCGCCCGTTCGCTTCGAAGCGCGCGCAGCAAATTCTCCGCGCCGGCGCTCATTTTTCCGCCCCGAGAAGCACGGCGCGCAGCTGCGCCACGGAACGGACTTCATAGGTCGCATGGGCGGCCTTGAGCTCTTCCGGCACGCCGTAGCCGTAGTACACGGCGACGGTTTCCACGCCGCACTCCTGTCCGGCCAAAATGTCCCGCGGCGCGTCGCCCACCATGACGGTGCGCGCGTCGTTCATGGGGAAGCCGAAGCGCTCTGAGCCCAGGCGGATGATGTCGCCCTTGTCCCGCAGGTTCTTCGCGTCGTTTGCGCCGCACACGTCGTCCACGGGCAGGTCGAAGTACTCGAGCATCCTCCGGGCGATCTCTTCGGGCTTGCTGGTGCAGACGAAGATCTTCTTTCCCGCGGCGTGCAGCTCGTCCAGCAGCGCCCGCATCCCGGCGTACGGCTCGCTCTTTTTCCACTCCGTGGAGTTATAGTATTTCCGGAATTTTTTGACGAGCGCCACGGCGTTTTCTTCGTCCAGCTTCAGCGCGCCGCGGGCAAAGCTGTGGATGGGCGGGCCGATGAACAGCCAGGTCTTTTCAAGAGGCGCGTCCAAAATGCCCTGTTCCTCCGTCGCCATCTTCAGGGCGCTGACAATGCCCTTTCCCGTGTCCACCATCGTGCCGTCAAAATCCAGCAGGATCCATTCGTAAGCCATGATTTGTTCTGTTTCCTCCGAAAAAAGTACATTTTCAAAACGGAAAGCAGGGCGAAAAGCCGTGCTCTGTTCCCGCTTTTTTCCGGTTCAAAAGGGCTTTTTCAGCCCAGCAGCAGCTCGCGCAGCTCTTTGACGGAATGGGCCACCGCCTGTGCGCCGCAGCCTTCCATTTCTTCCACGCTGCCGTAGCCGTAGGTCACGCCGATGCCCGCCGTGCCGCAGGCCTGTCCGCCCTGCACGTCCGACGCGCGGTCGCCGATCATGACGCAGGAAGCCGGGTCAAGCCCGTATTCCTTCAGGCAATAGGAAATCACCTCGTCCTTTTTCGTCCGGCCGGGGATCTGCGCCACAACGCCGTCAAACGTCAATCCAAGATACTCCACGCTGCGCAGCGTCAGCGCTTCGGGCTTGCTGGTGCAAAGATACACCCCCGCCCCGGCGGCGCGCAGCTCTTCGAGCAGCTCCTTCATGCCGTCGTACAGCGGCGCGTGATAGAGTGCCACGCGGTTGTAGTGGTCGGAATAATACCCCATGAATTCGTCGCGCCCCTCCTCGGAAAGGCCCAGGTGCTCCGTGCAGTAGCGATAGACCGTCGGGCCGATATACAGCCGCCAGTTTTCCCAGGGCTTGCCCTCGGTCAGACCCATTTTTTCGCAGGCCGCCTGCACCGATTCGATGATGGCCACGCCCGATTCGCACACCGTTCCGTCAAAGTCCAACAGGACGTTTGGATAGTGAAGTTTCATGCTGCATCCTCCCGCGGCTGCGCCGCCGTTTGCATTTTGAAATTTTATTGGTTTTGAAATTTTTCGAAGGTTTGAAGGCTCGAAATTCTATTTTCCGCACACCGCCGCCCGGCCGTCCGTCAGGCCGAAGAGCGCCGCGCCCTTTTTCTCCTGCTCGAGCAGAAACTCCACCGCCTCCGGGCTGAACGCCTCGCCCGGCGCAACGACGGCGCTGCCCGGCGGATAGATCCCCACGGCGCAGGCGGCGAGTTCCCCCACGGCCTCGGAAAGAGGCACATACCGCCCCTCGCACAGCGACGCTTCCCGCAGGGACAGTTCCGCCCGCTGGGGCTGCTCAAAGCGGGGCTCGTCCGCCGGTGCGAACCGGCCGAAGGGCAGGGCGGCCAGCCCGTCCGACAGGCGGCCGTACCATTGGTCCGGATCGACGGGGGACGTGATGGCCACGATGCGCCGCTCGTCCGCCATCTCCAAAAAGATCCCCCGTCCGCGCAGAAATTCCTCCGCCGCAAAGCCGGTGATCCCCCGTTTTGATACGTCCAGCACCAGCCGGGAGCGGTCGGTCTCCGCCACCGCCGCGCCGCGCTTTTCGGTCTCGCTCAAAATCCCGGCGCCCAGCCGCCGCCGGACGCGCTCCGCCCGGGCGACCTGAAGCGTCCAGTCCTGTTCCCCCGCCCGCCTCCACGCGCCGTCCAGCGCCGCCAGCAGCGGATAGGACGGGCTGGTGGTATGGACGAAAAACAGCGCCCGCGCCACCCGTTCCCGGCTGGGCATACGGGGCTTTTCGCTGTGTCCGAGATGAAGGTAACTCCCCTGATTGGGGCAGCACAGCGTCTTGTGGGCGCTTTGCACCCAAAGGTCGGCAAAGGCGGACGCGCTCTTTGGCAGCGCCGGGGAAAAGGGAAAATGCGCGCCGTGGGCCTCGTCGATGAGAAGGAGCGCACCGTGGGCTTTGCAAAGGGCGGCAACGGCTTCCCCGTCGCAGCAGCGGCCAAAATAATCCGGCCGGGTCAGCAGCACCGCCGCCGCGTCCGGATGGGCCGAAAGGGCGGCCTGCACCGTTTCCGGCGCGATCACGCCGTACTGTCCGTTTTCGTAGGACGGCCACAGCCAGACGGGCCGGTGGTTCCCCAGCGCCAGCCCCGAAAGGACGCTGCGGTGACAGTTCCGCTGCGCCAGCACCTTCGAGCCCTCCGGCAAAGACAGCAGCATGGCGAGATTGCCCACCGTGGAGCCGCCCGTGCAGAAAAACGTCGCTGTTGCGCCAAAGGCGGCGGCGGCTTCCTCCTGCGCCCGCGCCAAGATCCCCTCGGGGCAAAGAAGGCTGTCCAGCCCCGGCAGTTCCGTCACGTCAAAGCGCGCGTCAAACACGCCCGGCAGGTCGAAGCCCTTGTGTCCGGGCATATGAAAGCGCGCCGGTCCCTGCCCGGCGTATTGCTCCAGCGCGGAAAGGATCCCGCCGCTTTTCCCCTGTTCCGAATTCGCCAAAGTTTCCAAATCGCTCCGTTCTTTTTGTCTGTTCGAAAAACCGCTCCCCGGCAAAAATGCGCCGGTTTCAAAACGGTCCGTTCTCTTTTGTTCGTTCGCACGGTTTTTCCGGCAAAAAAGGATTTTCCCGCCGGACGTGGAATTCTTTTCCAGTGCCTTTGGCGTTTGCCGGAATGTCAAATTTGACCGCCGCGCACGCTGCCCGGCCGTCACAAAAAGGCTCGGCATCTTTTCAGGCATTGACTCACCCTCTTGCCGGACTGCTTTTCAAAAAGGCTTTCCAAAGGGCTTTTTCCGGCGCACCCCGCCTGTTTTCCCACAGTTTCCCACCCGTTTCAAAAAGGAGGAACCCCGTTGCAGACCACGTTTCGCTATGATCTGCTGCTGTTTTGCAAGGAGCGGCTGCCCGGAAAGCGGCTGCTGTATTTTGTGGAGCTGGACACCCTGCGGGCCGATCTGCCGGTGCTCCACTGCTTTTCGGCGGGCCGGGCACTGTTCGACGCGCTGACCCCCGGCGGGCTTTACCGCCTGGAGACGCGAAAGCGCCGCATTGTTTCCGCCCAGTCCGACGGCGAGTTCGACGTGGACGAAAGCTATTATTCCATGCTCCTTGAGCTCAAGGAGCTGCGCTTTGATTCGCCGGACGATCCCCGCCCCTTCCATCCGGAGCAGTATTACAGCTTCACGGAGGCGCGGGCGCTCTACGAATACCGCGAGCCTGCCGCCCGGCGGTTTGGGAACGGCCTTCTGCGGCTGACGGCAACGTTTTTTGCGCTGGCGCTGCCCCCGGCGGCCTACGTGCTGTTTCTGGTGTCCGCG
Source organism: Bacillota bacterium (assembly GCA_023402915.1). Taxonomy (GTDB): domain Bacteria; phylum Bacillota; class Clostridia; order Christensenellales; family CALWSW01; genus JAEYFO01. Next base: position 6,910 of record JAEYFO010000117.1, read on the forward strand.
CTTTCCAAAAACACGACGTTCGCCGCGCCCTTTTCGGCGCTGCTGCTGCTGTTTCCGGCGCTTTACGCCATGACCGCGCTCTATACGCTCTGCGACCTGCTGTTTCTTCGCTGGCCGCGCACGCGCTACGGGATGCTGCGCGCCTACGCCCTGCGCCACGGGGGACGGCGGCGGAGCCTATGCCTGTCCGTTCAGGACAAGCGGCGGTTTGCCGTTTTCGGCGGCGTGAGCGGCGGGATGATCCTGCTGGCCGCGGCGCTGTTGATTTTTCTGTAACGGTTGCAAAATCAAACGGCCCCGGCGGGCGCGATGCTTCCGATTTTTCAACGTTTTCGAATGTTTCAAAAAAACAGGCGGCGCGCCCAAATCAGGGGCGGCGGCTCTGCCGGCGCTTCGGTCAATTCGAAGCGCCGGTTTTTGTTCTGGCGGCAGCGATGCGCGCCCGAAGCGCCTGCTTCATCGCTTCCGACGGGTGGAACAGCACCCGCTCCTTCCGGGATTCCCCTTCCAGGGAAAAGCGCAGCTCGGACGCGCCGGCTTTTCCAAGGCAGGTGAGGACGTTGGTCTTGACGCCCTGTTCCTCCGGCCGGGCGGGGTCGAAAAACTCCGCCTGATCGAGGGAGATCCTTGCCGCGAGCAGGGGCTTTTTCCCGGTGATGCGCTCCGCGGCGAAGCAGGAATCCGTCAGCGTATAGCGGTAGCTGACCAGCCGGGTGCGGATGACCCAGAACGCCAGCGCCGCGAGCAGCGCCACGGCGACGTTGCCCGCCCAGGTCAGCCCGGCGGCCAGCAGCAGGTTTCGCACCAGCACGGCGGCCAGCACGCCCAGCAGCGACAGGCCGTAGATCAGCGGGGCGCTGCCTTTTTTCGGTTCCACCACTTCGCTCAGCACCGCCGCGGCCTGCTCGGTTCGTTCCGTCTGATGTTCCATCAAAAGCTCTCCATCCTTTCGCCGCACGCGCGGGGCTTTTGTTCCATTTTAGCCGCTGCGCCGCCAAAGCGCAAGGTGGGAAGGAGGGGGGAGAT
>JAEYFO010000195.1 GCA_023402915.1 Bacillota bacterium
AGGCCATTCCGCAGGATCTGGGCTTTGTGTCCCGCGAAACGGACGACGATCAGTTCCTGCTGGAGATCGATCACATCGTCGGCAAAAAGCAGCTGGGCGAGATCGTTGACCGCTGCTTCCGCCGCCACGGCCCCTCCGGCACCAGCATGGTCCTCGATAACATCAAGGCGCTGGGCTACAAGTATTCTACCCGTGCCGGCATCACCGTCGGCTACATGGACGTCAAGGTGCCGCCGGAAAAGCCCGCCATGATCGCCCATGCCGAGGAGCTGGTGCAGAACATCACCAACAAGTTCCGCGTCGGCCTCCTTCAGGAGGAAGAGCGCTACAACGCCACCGTCCGCGTCTGGGAAAACACCACCGACGCCGTCACGGCCGCGCTGGTGCGCATCAAGGCCGCCGACCCCTTCAACCCGGTCCACATGATGGCCGACTCCGGCGCCCGTGGTTCCATGCAGCAGATCCGACAGCTGGCCGGTATGCGCGGCATGATGAAGAACACGTCCGGCCGTACCATCGAGATGCCTATCCGCGCGAACTTCCGCGAGGGCCTCACGGTTCTGGAATTCTTCATTTCCTCGCACGGCGCTCGAAAGGGTCTGGCCGATACGGCGCTGCGTACTGCGGACTCCGGTTACCTGACCCGCCGTCTGGTGGATATTTCCCAGGACATGATCGTGCGCGAGTACGACTGCTTCGCACAGCGCGGCAAGAACGTCAAGGGCATGTGGGTCGAAGCCATTAAGGAGGACAAGGCCAGCATCGAAGGCCTGCGCAGCCGTATCGAAGGCCGCGTCGCCGTCGATCCCGTGGTCGATCCCAAGACCGGCGAGGTCTATGTGGAGGCCAACGAGCTGATCTCCTATGACGCCGCCCGCAGGATCGCGGACAGCGGCATCGAAAAAGTTCATATCCGCACGGTCTACACCTGCGCTTCCGAGCACGGCGTGTGCTGCAAGTGCTACGGTTCCAACATGGCTTCCGGCACGATGGTGGACATCGGCGAAGCGGTCGGTATCGTCGCGGCACAGTCCATCGGCGAGCCCGGCACGCAGCTGACCATGCGTACGTTCCATACCGGCGGCGTTGCCTCCGCGGGCGATATCACCCAGGGTCTTCCCCGTGTCGAGGAAATTTTCGAGGCCAGAAACCCCAAGGGCGCCGCGGTCATCACGGAGATCCCCGGCATCGTCATGCTGCGCGAGAGCAAGCGCCAGCGCGAAGTGACCGTCACGGACAGCGTGGAAGGCCGCACCGAGGTTTATGCCATTCCCTACGCCGCAAAGCTCAAGGTGTCTGACGGCGACTTTGTCGAGGCAGGCGACAGCCTGACCGAAGGCCCGGTCAACCCCGGCGACATCCTGCGCCTGAAAGGCCCGAAGGAAGTCCAGGCTTACATGCTCAAGGAAGTCCAGAAGGTCTACCGGATGCAGGGCGTGGAGATCGCCGACAAGCACATCGAAGTCATCATCCGTCAGATGATGCGCAAGGTGCAGGTCGAAGAGGCGGGCGACACCTCCATGCTGCCCGGCGAGCTGGTCGATGTGTTCCGCTTCGAGAAGGAAAACATCGAAACCATCGAAAAGGGCGGCCAGTGGGCCACCGCAAAGCCCAAGCTCCTCGGTATCACCAAGGCGGCTCTGGCCACGGAGTCCTTCCTCTCCGCCGCGTCCTTCCAGGAAACGACCCGCGTGCTGACCGACGCCGCCATCAAGGGCAAGGTCGATCCGCTCGTCGGCCTGAAGGAAAACGTCATCATCGGCAAGCTCATTCCCGCCGGCGTGGGCATGCGGCGCTACAAGACCATCCGCGTTCACGAGGTGGGTTCCGCCGTGCCGCATGTGGGCGACGATTCCCTCCAGATCGAAAATCTGTAAGCAAAAAAGACGGGCGGCGCAGGTTGTTCCTTCGGGAGCGCCGGCGCCGGCCGCCGCTTTTGTAAAACAGTGATCTTTGAAAAGGAGGGCATTGCCGTGAACGAAACAAGATCCGCAAGCGCCGGGGAAGAACGGCAGGCCCGGCTGGAGCTGATGAAAGGCCTCCTGCCTGAGGGCATTGTCCAGACGCTGAGCGATTCGGACGGTTGCCAGCTGTGCGCAGGAACGCCCCGGACAAAAACGGGCTATGCGCTGACCGATTACGGTCATATTGATCCGAAAGACGGCGGGACGCTGGCCGGTCAGATCGCTGTGGGCAGGAAAGTCGGAACGATCCTGCCGCTGGAGATCGCCTGCTGCGAACAGTGCAAAAAGAATTACCGGACGCTCCGGCTCGTCCCGATGCTCTTTTTGATGGCCGGTCTGGCGCTCGGACTGATCCTCATGGCGGTTCCGTCCCTTCGGTATGCGGCGCTCCGCATCCATTTTTCCATGCCGCTTCTGGTGTTCGGCCTGTGCGCATTGCTCGGCTGGGGCGCAGGGAAGCTCTGGAAAAAGTCCTTTTTGAAAAAGAAGGGCAGGGAGACCCGCTTTGATCTTCACGACGTGCCCGCCGTGGCGCAGATGGAAGAAAGGGGCTGGTTCCCGCTCGAGGGAACGGGAAAAGAGCCCAAGCTGGTCTTTTCCAAAGAGAAGAGCCGCCGCAGCTGGTATTGCTGAGGAAAATTCGCCCATCAGAAGAAAAATTCCGGGTTTTTCGCGGTTTTTCCGCCGGTGGGGGTTTGACAAGTCGGCCCTTGAATGCTAAACTAACAAAGTGTGCGTTCGACACAGAGTAAGTGCGCCGTTTTGAGGGGTAAAAATGCTCGATGCACTCAGAAACGCACCCTGCCGGACGGCTGGCGTCAAGCAAGTGCTGCGGGCGCTGTCGGCGGGCAAAGCCGAGAGGGTGTATCTCGCCACGGACGTGGAACAGTATCTCGGTGAAAAAATTCTTTCCGCCTGCCGCGCGGCAGGACTGGTTGCGCAGCGCTGCGCGACGATGCGGGAGCTTGGAAAAGCCTGCGGCATCGACGTCAAGGCCGCCTGCGCCGCAATTCTTCGTCTGTAAAGTCTGTTTGTAGGGTTGCAGCGGACTTTATCCGATTATAGATGCAAGCGACCGGCCAGCTTTTTTTCAAGCGGCGCGCCGGTCAGACAAAATGACGATCGAAAGATCTCTTCAAGGAAGGAGGGCATTAGTCAAATGCCTACGATTAATCAGCTCGTCCGCAAGGGCAGGCAGCAGGCTGTCTATAAGTCCAATTCTCCGATTCTTCAGGAGTGCCCCCAGAAGCGCGGCGTGTGCCTCGCCGTCCGTACCATGACCCCCAAGAAGCCGAACTCGGCTCTTCGCAAGATCGCCCGTATCCGTCTGGTCAACGACATGGAAGGTACGGCGTACATCCCCGGCATCGGCCACAACCTGCAGGAGCACTCTGTGGTGCTGATCCGCGGCGGCCGTGTCAAGGATCTCCCTGGCGTTCGTTACCACATCATTCGCGGCGCGCTGGATACTGCCGGCGTGGCAAAGCGCATGCAGAGCCGTTCGCTCTACGGCGCCAAGAAGCCCAAGACTGCGACCAAGAAGTAAGGAGGTACGAAAATGCCCAGGCGTGGATTTATTCCCAAGCGCGAAGTGCTGTCCGCTCCGAT
>JAEYFO010000010.1 GCA_023402915.1 Bacillota bacterium
TTTTTTTTTTTTTTTTTTTTTTTTTTATTATAAAACCCGCCCCCCCACCGTTCTCAGGGGCAGTGCCCCAGCGTTCCCTTCCCTCAAACGTCTCCTCACTCCACCGTGAACACCACGGAAGAAGCCAGCGGGGACACCGCGCCGACGGCGGTGCGGGCGCGCACATCCAGCTTGAACGTGCCGGGCTGCGCCGCTTCGTAGTCGAAGGACCACTTGACCCACTTGTCGGCGGAAGCGTTTTCCACCGGGCAGGCCGTCCAGTTCTCGCCGTCAAGGGAGAACTCGATGGCGGAGATCGCCACGCCGCAGTCGTCGGCATAGCCTTCGAACGTGATCGTATCGCCGGCGGAGAACGTCTCTTCCGAATGGTTCAGAATGGAGATCTTTGCGCGCTGGGCGGGTTCGGCCGCGTCCACTTCGGGCAGCACGTCCTCGCGGGTCAGCTCGATCTCCGTCACCTGACGGGTGAAATACTTCGCCACGGTGGCAGGCATCCACACCTGCACGCCGGAGGGGTTGCCTTCGCCCGCAATGTCGTAGACCAGCAGCGCGTCCTTGTCAAGGACGTAGGACAGCGGCATGGTGGTCGCGTGGCCGTCCGCCGACTTGAAGGTGATGGCGTTGGCGTCGTCATCCACGCCCGCCAGCGTCAGAAGATCGGCCACCCGCGCGCCGGTGACGCTGGTCTGCGCCAGGGAGGGGCTGGTCGCGCAGGAGCAGACCATGGTGCGGGTCGTGCCCTGTTCCTTGAGCTTGGAAAGGGAAATGCTCTGCTGCTTTTTGATCTTGCCGCCGATGTTGACGAGATAATCGCCGTCCTCTGCGGCGTTTTCCAGCGCAAAGGCAGGCTTGGCGCACATGGCCGTGGCCGCCGTGCCGAACAGGTTGAAGATGTCGCTGGCGGGAGACATCACGTCCTGCGTGAAGGAGAACGTGCCGTTCACCGCGGCCAGCTTGTCGTAGGAAACCGCCTCGGAAAGCTCCAGCACGCCGCCATTGACGTCAACGGACGAAACGGCTTCGGCAGGAACGGCGGGCTGAGCCGCCTCGGGAGCGGCAGCGGGCGCGCAGCCCGCAAGCAGAACGGACGCACCGGCAAGGGCGCTGACCGCCTTGATGGCATTGGTTTTTTTCATGAGAATCCCTCGCTTTCTTTCAGGCTCAGCTTACTGCACGTTGAACAGGAACTGCGCCTTGAAGGGCATCACGCGCTCCGTGCCGTCGTCCTTGAGGCTGGTGGCACGCATTTCCATCAGATAGGAGCCGGCCTCGAACTGGTTCTTCAGGTCGAGCGTCCAATAGACCCACTGCTGCGTGACGGCGTTTTCGATGGGCTGTTCGATCCAGGTCTTGCCGTGGTCAAAGGAGAATTCCACCTTGGTGATGGGTTCGTCCCAGGCGTCGGCATAGCCTTCGAGATGGATGGTTTCGCCCTTCTTGTAGATCTGGCCGCTGGCGCCAACCAGAACGCCCATGTCAGGCTTGTTGAAGAAGTCGCCCACATCGGGATCGACCGTCCAGCCGTACAGCGCCCAGGCGGGACCTTCGTCGTGAACGATCTTGATCTCGTTGACGCACTTGGTGAAGTTGCCGGCGGACATTTCGTTGGCCCAGAAGGCGGCCGGGAAGCCCTGTCCGGCGGGGATGGTCTTGCCGTTCATCTCCAGAACGATCAGGCCCTGCTGGTCGATGACCTCCTGCGTGTGCATGTTGTAGACATAGCCGTCGTTGCCGGTGGGATAGATCATGTTGGCGTCGTCGTGCGCCTGGGCGTATTCGACGATCTTGGCGATCGGGATACCGGTCACTTCCGCCTGATAGATCAGCGACTCGCCCACGCCGCTGATGACGCAGTGGCTCTTCATAGTCTGGGTCACGGTGCCGAAGGTGTCGATCATTTCCTGGATGGTCATCTCGAAGGGATTGTCCACGTCGCCAGTGACCTTGATGGTCCAGTTCTTGTAGATATCCTCGGTGATCTGATCGTCATAGACCAGCCAGTTCTGGGGCTCGGACTTGAGGTTCTTGTAGTACATCTTCTCCACGGGGGTGATCTCCGTCTGATTCCAGGCGAAGGAAACATCCATGGAATCGGCGGACAGGCTGGAGATGCCGCGCAGCACGTCGTACTTGACCAGATCCCACATCTTGTATTCGCCGTCGGTGGTGATGTAGTGGCAGGATTCGCAGCTGCCGTTCATCGCCTGGAACGCGGCGTTGTTCATGTGGCGGGTGTGGATGGCGTTGCGCCAGTCCCCGTTGTCGTAACGGTGGCAGCCGAAGCAGGTCCAGACGGTGTACTCATGGTCGTAGCCCATGTAGATCGCGCCGTGGAAGGTCTCGATGGCGTCCTGCGCCTCTTCGAGGGTGTGGCAGGCGGTGCAGCCGCGGTTGTCGGCGTTGAGGTAGAGGTTGTTCCAGGAGGTAACCACACGGCCGTAAACGCTCGTGTTGTCGTAGGGGGTGCGCTGGATCTGCACGCCGCTTTCCAGCGTCACGACCTTGGGCGCGTTGGCGGCGTCAACCGCGGCCGTATCTTCCATCGTGGCGCGCTTGATGGCCATTTCAGGGCCGTCATCCGCGGGGGGTTCCGTTGCGGCGGGCGCTTCCGTTGTGGCGGGCGCTTCCGTTGCGGCAGGAGCCTCGGTCGCGGCGGGCGCTTCCGTTTCAGCAGCGGGAGCCTGAGATTCTTCCGGTGCGGCAGCCGGCGAGCAGGCCGACATCAGGAGCGCGCAGATCAGAACCAGCGCGATCCCGAGCAACAGGGTTCTTTTCTTCATGACTGTTCCTCCTCACTGAGAAAAACACCTGACTGATGTTCAGGTTGACTATAGTTTAACGCAATTTCGAGTGGTAAAAAAGACGCAAATCGTAGTTTTTGCGTACAAAAATCCGATATATTTTAGTTCTGTCTCATATGAAAAAGGCAGAAAACTTGCCATTTGGAACAAAGTTCGGTAAAATAAATATAAAGAAAACGCAGACGGAAATTTTAGATAGAAGTTTTTTTCAAGGAAAGGGAGAGCGGAATTTGGGATACACCGAAGCGAAGATCAACAACGCCCTGGCCTATCATCTGTCCAAGGCAAACCCGGACGCCCAGAGCTTTGTCGCCAGCCACACCGAAAATGAAAAGACCGGCGTGGCCGTGTATCACTGGCCCAGGGGGATGGAAAACGAGGATATCATCATCACGGCGCACCCCACCGGGGACAGCTGGGGGATGCACCAGCACGACTATTTTGTGCTCAACTACATCTATTCCGGCGCGTATTTCGTCACCGTCGGCGGACAGGAGCACCGCATGGAAAAGGACGCGCTGTGCATCCTTCAGCCCGGCGCGGTGCACAGCATCCGGGCCTGCCCGGGCACGGAGCCGAGCATCCTTTTGTGCATCGCGGCGAAAAAAGATCTGGTGTACCGCTCGTTTCTGCCTTTGATTTCTGAAAGTCCGCTGTTTTTGGATTTTTTTGTCAAATGCTCGGACAACCGCTCCGTGCCGCGCACCATTGTGTTCCAAAATCAGCACGGCGATACCATCCGAAGCCTGTTTAACGCCGCGCTGGTCGAATCGGCGGAGCGGGACACGTCCTACGGAAAGCTGCTCGAATGTATTTTTGCGGGCATACTGATCTTCCTTTCCCGCAGCTACAAGGAATACGCCACGGACGAAGAGCTCAGCCGCCGCATCGGCGTGGAGTCCATCCTCAAATATATGTCGCTCAACTGCACGACCCTCACCCTGGAGGAC
>JAEYFO010000282.1 GCA_023402915.1 Bacillota bacterium
GTTTTCGCCTGCATCCGCTCCGGGCGGTTTTGGCGCTTCGAACACGCCAACACGCCGCAGCGCTTCTGCGCGCCAAACTTTGCCGCAGTCTCCCCCTTTTGCACACCCCAAAGGGGACGCTGCTTTCGCGCTGCGCCGCCGAAAGCTGACTTTCATCATACAGAGAAACGCCGCCTGTTTCAATCCTTTTCTCGAAGAATTTTCCTGCGTTTTTCCCGCTGTTTTCGAAGGGCTGCCCCGCCGTTTTTTCATGGAGGAGCTGTCCGGCCAACCGCGCGCCGGCCGCCGTTTTTTCGAGCTTTCGCGGCTTTCCCCTCCGGATGAGCCGCTCGCCGTGCGCAGAAAAGCCCCGCTTTTCAAAAGCCGCTTTTTCGCTCCGGCAAAAAACTCCCCCTGCTCTTATCAGGTGCTTTTTGGATCCCCTTCGTTGACAAAGCCAATATGCTTCCCGCCGTGCGCCCCGTGCGCCAAAGAAGGCGAACGGGACGCGGACCTGTGCAGCGTTCCGGTCTCGCTGTGTGCCCTGCCCTGTGTCCCGCAGGGGAGCGGGAGGAATTCTGCCGCACGGGTATGAGCTGCTGAAAGGAACGCCCTTTTCTCGTTTCCTTTCTTTGTTTCCCTTCTTCGTTCCGAACCGCAAAAGGGACTCTTGCAGCGAAGCGGCCGGCAAAACGGCTTGCCGGTTCCGCCTTTTTCGTTTCCGGCGCAGCAAAAAGGCGCAGCCGAAGCCGCGCCCTTTCCTTTGGAGCTGTGAACTGCCTTTTCGTTCGTTGTTCTTCTCAGAAGAACGCCCCGTCCCTCTTTGGGGCTGCCGCCCTTACTTTCCCGCGTTGGCAGCGCCCTGCTCGCCCGCGATGCGGCCGAAGGTCATGATGTCGGGATAGGCGTTGCCGCCAAGGCGGTTGTTGCCGTGGATGCCGGTGGCCACTTCGCCCGCCGCGTAGAGGTTCGTCACCACGCCGCCCGCAGCGCTCTGCACCTCGGCGTTTTCGTTGATGGCGATGCCGCCCATGGTGTAATGCACGGTAGGAGTGCGCAGGCTCGCGTAGAACGGGCCCTGCTCGATGACGGAATCGGCGCTCGCCGCCTTGCCGAACTCGTCTTTTCCGGCCAGCATACCGGCGTTGTACGTCTCGACCGTCGCCTTGAGCGCGTCCGCGTCCACGCCGATGGCCGCCGCCAGCTCTTCAAGGGTATCGGCCCTGTAGGAATGACCGTCGGCCAGCAGGCTTTCGATCTGGGCGGTACGGGTGTCATCGCCCGCGATGGCGCTGCTGTCCACGATCAGCCACATCTGGCCGTCTGTCTGCGCCAGCTCCGCCATGCTGATGGCGTAGCGGGTGTTGTCCTCGTTGACGAAGCGCTTGCCTTCCTTGTTGACGAACAGGTACTCCGTGGCGCTGAGCCAGTTGCCGACGAACTCACTCACGCAGCCGCAGTCGTCAATGGGGTCGCCCAGGGGATGCACCTGGATCTGATCGAGGTTCTTGAGCAGGCCGCCCACGTTCTCCGCCAGCGCCAGGCCGTCGCCCGTGCTGGACGTGGCGCAGCTGGTGAGCTTGGTGGTGATGGCGCCATTGCTGTATTGGAGCACCAGATCGCTGTTGGCCGCATAGCCGCCGGTGGTCAGGATGACGCTCTTTGCCGTGACGGTGACCTTGCTGCCGTCCGTGCGCTCCGCCACGCAGCCGTTGACCTTGCCGCTCTCGTCCGTCGTGAGGGTGACCACCTTCGCGTCGGTGAGGGTCTCGGCGCCGTTGGCCGCAGCGTAGGCCGCCAGCTTGTCGATGTAAACGCGGCCGCCATTATCGCCCTCGGAGCCGGTCGCCGCCACCAGATCCACCTGATGGCCGCGGGCCCACTTGCCGCCGATGGCCATGAAGATGTAGTCGCTCTTAAAGGGAACGCCGATGGTATCCTCCAGCCAGGTCAGGGTTTCGGGAGCTTTTTGCGCATAGGTGCGGATGAGGGAAATGTCGTCGATGCTGCCGCCGCCCAGATAGGTCTGAAGGGCGTGCCAGTTGACGCTGTCAAAGAGCGTCTTGCCGTCGTTTTCTTTCCACGCTTCATAATCGGCGCGCACCGCATCAAGAAGCGCCTGATAGTCCGGATCGTCCGTCTGCGCGCTGAGGGCTTCTTCCACCTCGGCGCGGTTGGAGTCGTTCATGGCCAGGTTCTGCTGACGGCTCGCGTCCGCAGAGTTGTAGGTGCCTTCGCCCAGCTTGGTGTTGCCGCCGATGGCCGGGGTCTTTTCCAGCACCAGCACGCTCGCGCCCGCCTTGGAAGCGCCGGCCGCCGCCGCCATGCCTGCGCCGCCCGCGCCGACGACGGCCACGTCCACGTCATAGGTCAGGTCCTCGCCCTGCTGGGCTTCGACCTTGTTCTGGTAGTCGGAAAGATCCACGCCCGCGGCGGTCAGGGCGTTTTTGACCGCCTCGATCAGGCCCTCGCTGGTGATGGTCGCCGTGGCCATCGCGTCCACCGCCACGGTGTTGTTTGCCACCATTTCGGGGATGAGCTTGTCAAAGGCGGGGGTGCCCACGCCTTCCGTTTCGGTCTGTTCCACCACCTCAATGGCGGTGATCCTGCCGGTTTCGTCCAGCGTCACAGCCACCTTGATGTCGCCGTTGCGTCCGGCCGCCGTGCCTTCATACGTGCCCGCCGCGCCGGTCTGCGCTGCGCTCTGCTGCGGCGCTTCGGTCTGCGCTGCGGTTTCCTGCGGCTTTTCGGCCGTGCCGCAGCCCGCCAGCACGCCAAGGAGCAGGATCGCCGCCAGAAGAAGAGCGATTCCCTTTTTCTTCATCTTACTTTTCCTCCCGTTGGTTGATTTGGGACAAATTCTGTTCAAGATTATTTTAACAATCGAAAATTTTGGAAACAACAAGCATTTTTCTAACAGATCGATAGCTTCCCGCTATGGATTTTTGCTATACTTTTGTTAGAAAGGAGGCTGTCCGCCATGACCATCAATCAGATGCGCTACTTTCGAGAGCTGGCGCATACGGAACATTATGGCCGCGCCGCCGAAGCGCTATACATCGCGCAGCCCACGCTCAGCCGCGCCATCGCCCTGCTGGAAGAGGAGCTGGAAGTGGAGC
>JAEYFO010000294.1 GCA_023402915.1 Bacillota bacterium
AGCGGACGTACGCACCGCTCCCGCAGGGAAAACCAGTCTGATCTTGACCGGCAGCGCCCCCTCCCGGGCCGCTTTCTTCGTTTTCCGGCCGGAGCTCCCGCCGGAACGCTCTTTTCATCAGCCGGCGCCGGTCATCTTGAAGCTGTATCCGTAGTCCGTAAACATATCCTCAGGCAGGTCCGCGGTATTCTTGACGCGATACACCACGGGGAAATCCATCGCCTCGCGGCCATACCATTCCACGCAGATGACGGCGTTGTCGCTATAGCCCTTGAACGTGAGGGAAAGGCCATCCTCGCCCGCGTCGTCGATGCTGCTCAGAATGCCGTACCAATCCGCCTTCTTCCCAAAGGAAACGTACATGCCGTTCCACTCGTTGCCCGATCCGCCGCTGAATTCGCCGATCTCCATGGAGATCTCGCCGTCAAAGGTTTCGTAAACCGTGTTCGCCACCTCGCCGGCGGTCAGCCGGGCTCCCTGACGGGTGGTATATTTTTTGAGCACATAGCCCACCCGGCTGCCCCAGGCCACCCGGTAATAGTTCTCAGTTTCGGAAATCAGGGTCATCCATTCGCCCGAGCCAACGGTCGTAAGGACGCCGGCCTTGGCGGAATTGCCCTTGTAGAGCCGAATCTTCCTGTCGGCCCGCACGTATTCGTTGGCAGTGACGACGTCGCCGCTCACTTTGACGTATTTTTTCTGCACATAGCCGCAGACGCTTCCGTACGCCACAAAATAATAGGACTCCGTCTCCCACAGGATCACCACGGTCTTTCCGGCGCCGATCTTGCCAAGAACGCTGCCCTTGGTGGAATTCGTCTCGTATATCCGGGCGGCGGAGCGGGTCTTGCCGCGGGTCAGATCGTAAGCTTCCGTGTGAGCCAGCGCGGACAGGATGCCAAACGCCATCACCACGGCCAGCAAAAATGCCAGGATGCGTTTTTTCATTTTGAAAATCCTCCTTCCCTTCAGCGCGCACGCTTTTTTCTATTTTAACAGTTTTATCCTTCAGCGGCAAGGGCGCCACCGCCGTTTCGGCAAAAAACTAACAATTCTTCGTAAACTTTTTTGAACTCTCCCTCACTTTTTCTCAAAATATGAAAAACCGACGGGTCTTGTCAGCCGTCGGTTTTTGAAAAAAGAGGGTTCTTTACTGTGCGCCCTTGACCAGCTTCTTGTCGCGCTCGCGGATCTCGACGCGGCGGATCTTGCCGGAGATGGTCTTGGGCAGGCTGTCCACAAATTCGATCACGCGGGGGTACTTATAGGGCGCAGTGTTCTTCTTGACGTAGTTCTGAAGCTCTTTCTTCAGCTCGTCCGTGCCTTCAAAGCCCGCGTTGAGAACGATGGTCGCCTTGACCAGCTGGCCGCGCACCGGGTCGGGGATACCGGTGACCGCCACTTCCAGCACGGCGGGATGCTCCATCAGGGAACTTTCCACCTCGAACGGCCCAATGCGGTAGCCGCTGGACTTGATGACGTCGTCCACACGGCCGACGTACCACAGGAAACCCATTTCATCCTTGTAGGCGGTGTCGCCGGTGTGATACAGGCCGTCGTGCCAGACCTTTTTCGTCAGCTCCTCATCTTTATAATAGCCGGAGAACAGGCCAAAGGGCTTGCCGCCGCCCTCTTCGTCCGTGCGGATGCAGATCTCGCCGGTGACGCCGGGGCCAACTTCGTTGTCATCCGGATCGACCACCACCAGACGGTAGCCGGGAGCGGGCAGACCCATGGAGCCGATGCGGGGCTGCATGAAGGGATAGACCGTCAGGCAGCAGAGCGTGGTTTCCGTCTGGCCGAAGCCCTCGAAGATGCGCAGGCCCGTGGCCTTCTGCCATTGGGAATAGACCTCGGGGTTGAGCGCCTCGCCCGCCGTGGTGCAGTGATGCAGGCAGGAAAGGTCATAGCTCTTCACGTCCTCCAGGAGCAGATAGCGATACATCGTCGGCGGCGCGCAGAACGTGGTCACGCGGTATTTTTCGATCATGTGGAGAATATCCGCCGCATGGAATTTCTCAAAGTCATAGACGAACACGGCCGATTCGCCCAGCCACTGGCCGTACATCTTGCCCCAGAGCGCCTTGCCCCAGCCGGTGTCAGAAATGGTGAAGTGCAGCCCGCCATCCTCGACGCGGTGCCAGAAGCAGCCGGTGAGCAGATGGCCCAGCGGATAGGTGAACGTGTGGCAGACCATTTTGGGATAGCCCGTCGTACCGGAGGAGAAGAACGCCACCATCTTGTCGTCCTTATGGGTGGCCTGATCGCCGGTGGGGCGGATCCAATGCTCGCTGGCCGCTTCCACGCCCGCGTCGAAGTCCACCCAGCGCTCGCCGGCGTTCTTGCCCTTGGTCACGGCGCAGATCTCGACCGTGGGACATTCGGGCAGCGCCTGCTCGAAGCGCTCGGTGATGTCGTCGTCGCCGCTGAGCAGCACCATTTTCACTTCCGCCAGATTGCAGCGGTAAACGTAATCCTTGGGCATGAGCTGGTTCGTGGCGGGGATGGCCACGGCGCCCACCTTGTGCAGGCCCATCATGGCGTACCAGAACTGATAGCCGCGCTTGAGCACCAGCAGCACCATATCGCCCTTGCGGATGCCCAGATCATGGAAGAAATTGGCCGCTTTGTCCGAAAGGCGCTTGAGGTCGCCGAAACTGTAGATGCGTTCCTCGCCGTCGTTGCCCACCCAGACCATGGCGCGCTTGTCGGGCGACTGGGTCGCCAGCACGTCGAGCACGTCGTAGCCGTAGTTGAAATCGTCGCCGACCAGCACCTTGAAGTTCTTCTGAAGGTCGTCGAGCGTATAGAAATCGTCCCGAGATTTGGTGACGAATTTTTCATAAAGAGCCATGGGAATCTTTCTCCTTTACCGTGTATCCAAAAGGCTGCGCAAGCCGCTGTGTTTCTGTTTTTCGGGAACCCTTTACTTCATCACGACGGCCAGGAACTGCGCCGGTTCGTCGTTGAGGGACTTCATGGCGTGCGGCACGCCGGAATCAAAATAGATCGTGTCGCCCGGTTCGAGGGTATAGACCATGTCTCCCAGATAGAAATTCATGGAGCCGGACACCATGTAGTTGAACTCCTGTCCCTCGTGGGAATGGAGCACGGGGGTCTCTTCGGCCTTGGGCTCGACCGTCACCATGAAGGGCTCGGCCTTTTTGTTTCGGAAGGTATAGGCCAGATGCTTGTAGGAATAAGCCTTGCGGCGCTGAATTTCGTAGCCGCCGCCCTTTCGCACCATGCAGGCCATGTTCAGCTTGGGGGAATCGCCCGTCATCAGATCGAGCACGTCCACGCCAAGCACGTTGGCCACATTATAGAGAAAACTGAACGAAAAGTCCTTTTCTCCCTTTTCGTAGGCTTCCAGTTCTTCGGGCGAGACTTCGCAGGCCGCCGCCAGTTCTTCCACGGTCATGTCCATGATCTCTCTGAGCGTCTGGAGCCGCATTCCGATTTCCTTCAACTGTTCCGTCATGTCAATTCCTCCCTGAGCAGGTTTTCAAAAAGTGTTGCAATGTGAGTTTCAAGGAACCGTTCCGCGCTTTTTCCACAAAAAAAAACGCCCCGATTTCCCGCAGGAAAAAGGGACGCAATCAACAATCGCGCGGTACCACCCGAATTAGCTTTTCAGCTCGCTCAACGGACTCCAACAAGTCCTTTGCCCATAACGGAGCAACCCGTGCTTCCTTACTAAGACCGCTACCGGAGGACCCGGCCGCCAAGATCCGCTTCAGGACGCCTGCTCGAGAGGGATAGGCCCTGTTGCACCGCTGCCGCGCTCGCACCAACCGCCGGCTCTCTGAAAACGGGTTCGCAATGGGCTGACTCTGTCATCGCATTGTTTGTGGTTCTCTTGAATTGATTGCATTGTACTGCAACCGCTCAGGATTGTCAAATACTATTTTTGATTTCCGTCAAAAAATTCTTTTTTCTGATTTTTCGGCTGTTCGGCGCTCACGCCGTTCCGATGCCCGAAAGGAACCGGCAGCAGGCGCAGACCTCGCCGATGTGAAGATATTTGAGCGCTGCGGAAAAGGCCGCGCTGTCCGCCGCATCGCTTTGGGCGCAGTCCGTGATGCGCTGCGCTTTTTCCGTCAGCTCCGCGCACAGCCCGGCCGCGATGCCCTGCCGGACGGATGAAAGCGCTTCCGCCGGGCGGCGGCAGGCCTCCGCCAGCGAACGAAGCTGCTCTTTGGCCTGAGCGGCGGTGACCTCCTTTCGGTCAAAGGCTTCGCACAGCGAAAGCAACTCGCTGCAAACGCTTTCCATCTGCGAAAATCCCTCCTGCACGGCAGAGCTTTGGGCTTCGGGCGCGGTGATGCGCAGAGCCGCCGGGGCGGCAGACAGTTCATACAGGCTCGAATCGATCCCGTTTTGCTCCATCAGCTGCTTTTTGACGGTTCGAGCCGCTTCCCGGCTGTCATACACCGCCGCGAACACCCGGAACCGCTCGCCGTCCTCATAAATATAGCCGCCTGTCGCCCGCGCCTGCATCTGGCGGCTGAGCGTTTCCGCGTTGGCTTTTTCCGAAAACACGCCCAGCTGCAAGGCGTAATAGGTCTGTCCCTCCACCCGCAGCTCGGTCTGCTGCTGCGCGCCGCCGCCTTCCGCCGGTTCCGCCGCCGAAAGCGTTCCCTGCGGAACGAGCGCCAGCGTTTCGGACGCTTCCTGATCCGGTTCCGCCTGCGGCTGCACAGTTTCCGCCGCTTCTTCCGTGGGCGAAGGGCTGGACTGGACGGTCGTTTTTCCGCTCAGCTGCCGAAACACCGGCGCAACGATCTTTTCCGCCACAAAATTCCCCACCGCCGTTGCCAACGCCACGTATACGCACGCGCCGATGGCCAGCACCACCAAAATCCCTCTGAGCAGCTCGGGCGGCATCCCCCTGCGCCGCCGTCTCCCCCTTGTCCGTCCTGCCATCCTCAGCACCTCCTGTCCTCATGGTATTCGGCGGGAAGGGACGGTATGCGAAGAATCTTTTTGGGGGTGGAAGGCTTGCGGGTGAATTGCCGTTTCCTCTCAGCGGAAAAGAGAAGCGG
>JAEYFO010000023.1 GCA_023402915.1 Bacillota bacterium
GAAGTAAGCAGCGCGTCCACCATCTGCGTGCGGACGGACTGCGGCAAAATGGGCTACGCCTATACGGAGTCCATGGAGGACGACCCGGCGCGCCTGTTGAAGCAGGCGGCGGAAAACGCCGCGGTCATCGAATCGGAGGACGAGCAGACCCTCTTTGGCGGGGCGAAGGACTATCCTTCCCTGCCCGGCGCAAGCGAAAGCCTGCTTTCCGCCACGGCGGAGGAAAAGATCGCCCTGGCGCGGGAGCTGGAGAAAAAAGCCCTCGCCGCCGATCCGCGCATCAAGAAGCTGGTGCGCTGCCATCTTTCCACTGCGGTGGGCGAAAAGGCCATCGTCAACTCCTGCGGCCTGTCCCTTTCCCAGAAGTTCGGCCTGTGCATGGCGTATGTCAGCCCCATGGCGGAAGTGGACGGACAGGTCAAGGACGGCTTTGCCTGGCGCATGGCGAAGAGCCTTTCGGAGCTGGACGTCGACGGCCTTGCCAAAGAGGCGGCGGAGGATCTGTTCAGCCAGTTCGGCGCGTCTCCCGTGCCCTCGGGCGCTTATGGCGTCGTGATGAAAAACACGGCGGCGGGCGATCTCCTTCAGGCGTTCTGCGGCATGTTCAGCGCTGACGCGGCGCAAAAGGGCCTTTCCCTGCTGGCCGGAAAAGAAGGCGAACCCATCGCCGACGGTCTTGTCTGCCTGACGGACGATCCCCTCTGCCCCATGGCCGTGACCCAGACCGCCTTTGACGACGAGGGCGTGCCCGCGTCGCGCACCACCGTCGTGGAAAAGGGCGTGCTCAAGACGCTGCTTCACAACCGCAAGACCGCGAAAAAGGCCGGCTGCGCCACCACGGGAAACGCCGGAAAGCCCTCCGTCGCATCCCCCGTGGGCGTTTCCCCCACGAACTTCTATCAGGAGCCGGGCAGCGCTTCTTTGGAAGAGCTGTTTGAAACGCTGGGCAGCGGCCTGTACATCACGGACATTTCCGGCCTGCACGCCGGGTGCAACAGCGTCAGCGGCGAATTCTCCCTGCTGGCCCGCGGCTTCGTCGTGGAAAACGGCAAACAGGGGCGCCCTGTCGAGCAGATCACCGTCACCGGCAATTTCCTTGAATACCTCAAGGGCGTGCGCGCCGTGGGCAGCGACCTGCGCTTCGGCTTCAGCGGCGTCGGTTCGCCCAGCCTG
Source organism: Bacillota bacterium (assembly GCA_023402915.1). Lineage (GTDB taxonomy): Bacteria > Bacillota > Clostridia > Christensenellales > CALWSW01 > JAEYFO01. The sequence goes on from JAEYFO010000023.1 coordinate 1,174, forward strand.
CTCATCGAGAGCCTTCAGGTGGCCGGAAAGTAAGTTCCCAAAATCAAAGAAGCAAAGAGCCGTGTCCGGAAACCGCCGGACGCGGCTTTGTTCTTCCAAATAAGAAAACGATCGGTCTGATTTTTATCAAATCGCCCCTTGACTGTAAAGCCGCTTTAGGTGGTACGCTTCTTCCAATAGGATACAGGCCGGCCGGCAGGATCCTGCACACACCATCCCAAAGGAGAAGAAGGTTCATGAAGAAGGAAATGCGACTTTTGTCCGGCGCGGCGGCGCTGCTTCTGCTGCTTGGCACGGTGACGGGCTGCGCGCAGGGAACGCCTGCGGAAGCCCCCGAAGCGACGGAATCCGTTCAGACGCAGGAGCCGGCGCAGGAAGAAACGGCTGCGCCGGCGCAGCAGGGCGGCGACGGAGAATATACCGCCGTGGCCAAGGGCTTTGGCGGCGACGTGACGGTCACGATCAAAGTGGAAGGCGGAAAGCTGGCCGCAGTGACGGCCGAAGGCCCGGAAGAGACCGAGGGCGTGGGCAGCCGCGCCATCGAGCAGCTTCCCGCAAAAATTCTCGAGGTGGGCAGCGCCGATGTGGACGCCGTTTCCGGCGCAACGGTCACTTCGACTGCCGTCAAGACCGCTGCGGCCGATGCGCTCCGGCAGGCGGCGGGGGAAGAAGCGCCCGCGCTTTCCATGAAGGCGGGCACCTATACCGCGCAGGCCAAGGGGCATTCCGGCTATGTCGTGGCAAAGGTGATGGTCAGCGAAAACAGGATCGAGTCGGTGGAGCTGGTGGAGACCGTTGCTTCGGAAAATCCCCTCATCGACCCGGAAAACGTCCGTGCGGCCAAGGCGCTGGCCCTGTTGAACGATCAGCCCAACATCGTCGCCACGGTCAAGGACGCGCTGCCTGAGCGCATCGTGGCGGCGCAGTCGCTGGCGGTGGACGCCGTTTCCGGCGCGACGGCCACCAGCCAGGGCCTGATCGCGGCGGTCAAGGACTGCCTGCTGCAGGCGGGCGCGCAGGAAGCGGCGCTGTACGCTCCGGTGGAAAAGAGCACGGCGAGCGAAGAATATACCTGCGACGTGGTCGTCGTGGGCGCGGGCACGTCCGGCACGGCGGCTGCGGCCAAGGCGGCGCAGAGCGGCGCGAACGTCATCCTCGTGGAAAAATCCGGCCGGCTGGGCGGCACGGGCGCGCTTTCTTCGACGCTCATGGCGCTCGACGCGGACAGCCAGATCGAAGCGGGCTACGAATTCGACGCGGACAACCTCTTTGAGCAGTGGATGAGCCAGGTCCACTGGTACGCCAAGGGCAATCTCATCCGCACGTTCCTGCGGGAATCCGCCGACACGGCCAACTGGCTGGCGGCGAACGGCTTTGACCTCGTGCCCGTCAAGCCCACCACCACGCTGGCGGAGGGCTCCTACGGCACCCACATTTCCGACCAGCTCTTCAGCCACTATTCCGTCAAGTACGCCGAAAAGAGCACCTATTCGACCATGACGGTGGACGGCTATTTCAACGCCCTCGTCAAGGACGTGGACACCATCCTCTATGAAACGACGGGCAAATCTCTGCTCCTCGACGACAGCGGCGCCATCGCCGGGGTGGAAGCGGTCAAGTGGGACGGCACGAAGGTGACCATCCACGCCCCCGCCGTCATCGTGGCCACGGGCGGCTATGCCGGCAACGCCGAAATGATGGTCAAGTACAACCATTATTCCTATAAGGTGCTGGGCCTTTTGCAGAACGTGGGCGAGGGCTTCCAGATGATGCTCGACGCGGGCGCGGCGGAGAAGAACGCGGGCGGCACCTGCTCGCACCAGTCCGGCCTGCTCGTCAACGTCACGGGCGACGATCTGACCGTTTACGATACGGCCATTCCCTATACCATCGCCAACTGCGCCGTGCTCATGCGCGTCAACCACACGGGCGCGCGCTTCATGGACGAGGACGAAAAGACCGATTCTGCGGTCGGCTCCACCAACTACATGCTCGCAAACGGCAGCTATTACTGGACGATCCTTTCGCAGGCGCAGCTGGAAGTGCTCAAGGCGCAGGGGCTTCAGGGCCTCGGCCAGACTGCCACGCCGCCCGATTCCTACATGATCCAGCCGCTCGCGTGCGACATGCCCATGGAGAACATCGAAAAGGTCTTTGCCGCCGGACAGGAGCAGGGCGTGATCTTCAAGGCGGAAACGCTCGACGAGCTGGCGGCGCTGACGGACATGGACGCGCGCACGCTCAAGGACAACGTCGCCCGCTATAACCGGTGGTGCGCCGAAGGAAAAGACGGCGATTACAGCAAGCTGCCGCAATACCTCAGCGCCATCGGCGAAGAAGGCCCGTTCTATGCCGTGCAGGGCTGCCCGCTGGTGTACAACAGCCTGGGCAGCGTGGCGGTGGACGAGTACATGCGTGTGCTCACGAACGACGACAAGCCCATTCCCGGCCTGTACAGCGTGGGCGTGGAGAGCATCGGCAACGTCCTCGACGGCGTGGCCTATGTGGACCTTCGCGGCGTGTGCCTGGGCTGGGGCTTCAATTCCGGCAAGATCGCCGGACGGGAAGCGGCCGCCTTTGTTCAGGAAAAATAAAAATCGCGCTGAAAACAGGGAAGAAAAGGGAGCGGAAAAGCAGCCGCTCCTTTTTCCCGTGAAAAAAGGGTCAAGGCGGCGAAACGCCATTTTTTGAGTTTTAGGGCGGCTGCCTTTGCAAAGCGCGCCGGGCTTTCTCCGTTTTGGCGCGCAGGCCATCGGCCGTCAGAGCCGGGCTGTCAGGGGGCGTGTCAAGGGGCTGTCCCCGTTCCCGCCAAAAAAGTTTTGAAGAGAGACTGTGAGTCCGTGTAAAATAGAGGGGAAGTCCAAAAGAGAAGAGGAAGAGCCGTGCTGTATCGAATCGGGGAAGTGTCGGAGCTGATCGGCGTGAGCAACGAAACGCTGCGCAACTACGAGCGGGCAGGGATCATCTGCTCCCACCGGAAGGAGGGGAGCAATATCCGCTATTATGACATCGAAACCATCTCCAAGCTCATCGGCATCCGCACCCGGCGCAACGAGGGCTTCAGCATGGAAGAATTGCAGCGGGTCTATACGGACATCACCGGGGAGGACTACGAGGCGCTCCTGCGGGAAAAGATCGACCGGATGGAGCAGGAGATCGCCATGAAGCGGCTGTATCTGCAAAAAATGCGCTGGACGCAGGAGCAGATGCACCGGGCGGAGGAGCAGCGCTGCCTTTGCCGCCGGGCGCTCAGTCCCCGGCTGTACACGCTCCAGTACCGCGACGGCGACGCGCTCCGTTCCCCTGCCACCATGAAGCAATGGGCGCGCCATCTGTTCCTGATCCAGAATTTCGCCCAGTACCGTGCGGAGGACTTTCTCAAAGACGGCATCGACTGTCGGGTCTCGCTCGCCGCGCAGGCCGACGAGATCGCCCTGCTGGGGATGGAAGATGCGGCGGAGGCGCCCGGTGTGACGGTGCGCGAACCGCTCCCGTGCGTGGTCTGCACCTGCCAGCGCAAGGAGATCCATTCGCCCTATGCGTTTTGCGCCGGAACGCTGCGGGACTATTTTCAAAAAAACGGGCTGCATCTTTCGGACGACCCCTTTGGTATCAGCATCGGCGGCTATCATGAGGGCGGCACCCGCCGCACGGTGGTCGAGCTGTATCTGCCGGTTTGAAAAACTTCCATGGGGCGAAACAGCGGCGGACTTTCGCTGCTTCGAGCGTTCCCCGTTCTGACGACAGGCCGAGCCGCATCCGGAAACCGCCGGGCGCGGCTTTTTTTCTGTGAGGAAGTCCTTTTTACGCGGACGAAAGGCTGAAATCCTTAACAAAAGGAAAAGAATTCCCTTCAGCGGCGGGAAGGGCAAAGCGCAGCGCCATTTTTTCAAAAAAGTATGCTATACTTTTGGCAAAGGGAAGAAGCCGGAAGAAGGGGGCGAAAAACGTGAAGCGAAAGATCGGCGACGTGTCGCGGATGCTGGGCATTTCGGCGGCGGGCATCCGCCTGTATGAAAAGCGGGGGATCGTGACCGCGCGAAAGGAGGAATCCTCCGGCTACCGCTATTATGACGTGCTGGACGTGTGCGCCCTGATGCGCAGCCGGGCCTACCGCGGCTTTGGCTATACGATCCAGCAAACGGCGGAGCTGCTCAACGAAAAGGATCCGTTTTCCGTGCTGGAAACGCATGAAAGGCAGATCGAGCAGCTGCGGGAGGAGATCCGCTTCAAGGAGCAGGCCGTGTCCTGGCTCGAGCGGCTGTGCGCGCAGCAGCGGCGGCTTTCGGCGGAGCTGGGCAAGTGCCGCCTGGAAATGAGCCCGCCCATGTACCGGATCGAGTTCGTGGCAAAGCTGGGCATGATGGAGGGCTGCTGCCCGGTGGAGGTGGTGCAGCGCTGGATGGAGTACATGCCCTTTGCGCTCATATCCGTGCGCTATCCGCTGGCCGTTTTTCAAAAGGGAGAAAGCCGGGAAAATGTGCTCACCGGCCTGTGTGTCGAGGAGGAGGACGGAAAATTTCTCGGCGTCGAGCCGAACGAATTTGAAACATACTATCCCGCCCGCTGGAGCGTCTATACGCTGCTGCGGAACGACCGGGAATACATGAACACCGAAGAGAGCCTTATACCGCTGTATAAGTTTTTGGAAACCAACCGGCTCGAACCGGTGGACGACGGCATTTCCCGAACGATCCTTGCCTACGACAAGGCGGAAAATTATCCCAGATACCGGCAGCTCTGGGTTCCGGTGAAGAAAAAAGAAGAACGATTGTGAATTTTTGAACTTGACTTTGCACCAGCTTTCGACGGTATACTTGGGGCGCTTCCTCATAAAAGAGAAGGGGAAGCGTCCAATTTTTCATGTTAGAGGAGGAAAAGAAAAATGAAGCGATCCAACCTGCGCCTGCTGGCCGCAATGCTGACGGTCTGCCTGCTGCTCTGCGCGCTGGCGGGCTGCGCCGCACCGGCCGGATCGGAGGAACCGGCTCAGACGGCGGAAGCGGAAACGCCCGCGCCGATGCAGACGGAAGAACCCGTGCAGAGCCTTTCGTTCACCCCCGGCACCTATACGGGCAGCGGCAACGGCCACAACGGCCCGGTGACGGTGGAGACCACCGTGGACGAGAACCGCATCGTCAGCGTCAAGGTGGTGAATAGCTATGAGACCGCCGGCGTGCGCGACGCGCTCACGAAGATCCCCGAACAGATCGTGGAAAAGCAGTCTCTGGCCATCGACGCGCTTTCCGGCGCAACGTTCTGCTCGAACGCCATTCTCTATGCCGTGGAGGATTGCCTCAAGCAGGCGGGCGGCGACGTCGAAGCGCTCAAGAAGGCCGGGGAAGCGGAAGACCCGGCCGAGGAGCTGACCTATGAAGCGGACGTGATCGTCATCGGCGCGGGCGGCGCGGGTCTTTCCAGCGCGGTCTCCGCCCACCAGAACGGCGCGAGCGTCATCGTGCTCGAAGAGCTGGGCATCATCGGCGGCAGCACGGTCTTTTCCGGCGGCGCGTTCAACGCGGCGGACGCCGAGCGCCAACAGTCCATCGAGATGGCGGAAAGCAACGTCAACGCGCTCATGGGCTATCTGAACCGGGAGCCGCACGACGAATACGAAGCCCGGCTTCAGACGACCGTCAGGGAACAGTACGAGCAGCACGTGCAGGCGGGCAACAGCTGGCTTTTTGACAGCGCCGAGCTGCATATGCTCCAGACCTACGCCGACGGCGACTACGAGGGCAACCCCGAGCTCATCACCATCCTGTGCCGGAACGCCCTGCCCGCCATCGAGTGGATCGAGAGCCTGGGCGGCGAGTTCCAGCCCACCGTGGGCATGGCGACGGGCGCGATCTGGAAGCGCAGCCATTACGGCGAAGCCGAACAGTACCCCGACGGCTTTGCGAGCGTCGCGGTCTATGAAAATTATATCAATAGCCACGATAACGCGGAGATCCAGCTCAACACCAAGGCCAAGGAGCTGGTGACGGAAAACGGCCGCGTGGTGGGCGTCAAGGCCGTTCGCGGCAACGATACCATCACCTATACCGCGAAAAAGGGCGTGGTCATGGCCACCGGCGGCTTTGGCGGCAACGTGGAAATGCGCCAGAAGTACAACACCCTTTGGGATAACCTCGGCTCGAACATCGGCTGCTCCAACCAGTGCGGCTCTCAGGGCGACGGCATCGTCATGGGTCAGGCCGTGGGCGCGCAGCTGGTGGACATGGGTCTGATCCAGCTCCATCCCAACGGCGACTCCCGCACCGGCAAGATGATGGGTCACCCCGCCACGTTCGGTCTCAACCGCATCTTCGTCAACAGCGACGGCAACCGTTTTGTGGCGGAGGATTCCCGCCGCGACGTGCTGGTCAAGGCCATCTATGCGCAGGAAGGCCAGTATATGTGGGTCGTCTCCAGCGCCGTGCGCTATCCCGAGGGCAACGTCACCATTGAAAACGCCGTTGCGCTGGGCAACGCGCTCAAGGGCGACACCGTGGCCGAGCTGGCGGAAAAAATTGGCGTGGACGCGGACAACCTGCAAAAGTCCATCGATCAGTACAACGCCATCGTCAACGGCGCGGAAGATCCGCTGGGCCTGACCTCCTACGACAAGGAGCTGGGCGACGGCCCGTTCTATGCGGCCAAGCGCGTGCCGACGGTGCATCACACCATGGGCGGCCTGAAGATCGACGCGCGCTGCCGCGTGCTCGACGAGTCCGATCAGCCCATCGCCGGCCTGTATGCCGCCGGTGAAGTGACGGGCGACATCCACGGCGCGAACCGCCTGGGCGGCAACGCCATCTGCGACGTGAACGTCTTTGGCAAGATCGCGGGCGAGACCGTGGTCAGCGACAACCCGTAAGGAAAAAGCGCACGCGCGCAAAAAATCAAAAGACACAAAAAGAAGGGCTGGTTCGAAGGAACCGGCCCTTTTGCGGCTTGCAGGTTTTTTGAAAAAGGAAACACGAAAGCGGCTTTCGCGTCGGTCAATAAAAAATTTGAAATGGGAAAAGGGGAAAGCGCGCCGAAAGAAAGTCCGCCGGCCCTCACGGCGCGGCGAAATACTGCTTTTTGACGTAGCCGATGCCGTCGCCAAAGCGGATGCAGTACCATTCTTCAAAATCGTCCGCATCGCCATGAAGCGGAGCCTGTTCGCCCTTTTTCACCGTGCCGAGCACCTTCGCGCGGGCCTTGTCCGTGCTGGGGCCGGAATAGACCGTGGCGTTTGCCAGCGCGGAAACCGCGAATTCTTCGAGCGTTTTGTCAACCGTCTGGTTGTAGGCCGCGACTCCTTCGGGGTTGCCCATCAGCCCGAGGAAGCAGGCGCGTTCTTCTTTGGAGGTTTCCGGCCGGAAGATCACTTCGACGCGGTTTTTCGCTTCCGAAATGGCGATTTCCCAAATGCGGAACGTGCTGCCTTTGGCAATGCCGTCCGCCTGCTTTTTGAGCGCCTTTAATTCGGAAAGCGAACGGTCCACCATCTGAACGAGCGCGTTGTCATAGGTCTGGAACAGCCGGAGCAGCACGTCGTCCAGCCCCTCCTTCGGATAGGAGAACAGCTTTTTGACGTAGAACACGGGGAAGCGCCGCCCCTGCTCGCCCACGAACCGGTGCCCGGCGTAGCGGTCGCCAAGCAGGGCGATCTGCGCCTTGAGCCGCTCGGCCTCTTCGTCCGGTTCTTCGGCGGGCTGCGCTTCTTCGGCAGATTTGACGGAGCGCAGGACGATCATCGGGGAGTCGGAGACTTCTGCGCGGAAGGAAGTTTCCAGCGCATTGGTCATCCGGACGATGCGCACGATCAGGCGGTTGTTCTTCTCGTCGATCTGCGCGGCGGCGATGCTGCGCGCCGGGGTGCGTTCGGCCTCCGCCAGAACTTTGTCCCGCTCGTATTCCAGCTGCGCCATGGAGTAGGCGCAGGACTTCAACACCGCGTCCGGATAACGCTTTTGAAAGGCGGCCGCCAGCTTGTCCGTGCCGCCGGTTTTCTGAAGGAGGAACACCCGGACGGGCTTGCCGCTGCTTTCGCCGTCCAGATACGTCCCGCCGTACCGCCCGCCAAGGAAGGCGATCTGCTCTTCAAGGAGCTTTTCCTCCGGGATGGTGAGCGCCGCAGAATACGGTTTGGAAACCTCTGCTGTCGGCTCGTCGTAGCCGTCCACGGAGCAGAAGAAGAGAGCGGGAGAATCGGCGATGGTCTTTCGGAAGGAAGTTTTCCGCGCGTCCGCCAGGCGGATGACCTCCACAACGACCCGGTTATGCAAATCATCGACATAGACGCTGGCGATGTCCGGATTGCTCTTCATGGCCGCGCCGACGGTCTGAAAAAGGGAGTTCAGTTCCTGATAGGAATAGACGCAGGAGCGCAGCGGGACGCCGGGATACTTTTTTTCAAAAGCCGCGGCCAGCGCATCGGGCGATTCATCGGTTTGCGAGATCAGAAAAACGTCGTACGGCTTTCCATCGCTGTCGTATTCGACGTAATTGCCGCCGTAACGCGCTCCCAGAAAGGCGACCCGTTCTTTGAAGAGGGCTTCTTCCGGGGAACCGGCGACATAGGCTGCCAGCGCGCTCGAGCCAAAGAGCAGGAGCAGCAGCACGGCGCAGAGGAACAGGGAACATCGTTTGCGGATCGTCATGAAAAAGCTCCTTTCTTTGTCACAAATGCGCGGGGTGCGAAGAACCGCGAAAAATTTTTGCCGGAAAGGACGCTGGTTTGAAAACCGGGGAGAGAGGGGCATAAAATTCAAAATTTGTTAATTATATTTTATTGCAAAAATATGAGAGAATACAGAAAAGAAATTGTGAACTATTTTTCCGGGGCGTTCCGGGCGCGGTGGTTTTCCAGCAGTTCTGCAAGCCCCTCCGGATAGGCGCTCCCGTTCCCCTCGGCGCACTGGGCGCAGATGGAAAGAAGCTGCTGCATCAGGGCGGTCTCAAGCGTATGGGAAAGCGGTTCGTTCCGGTAGGCGGCGATGGCGCTGTAGAAACGGTAAAGGTCGTCGGCCAGAGGAAGCGTGATCGTATGCATGAAAATACTCCTTTCATTTTATAAAGTCGGAAAAGCACGATCGAATCAAACCCGCAAACCGGCGGAGAATTCGGAAGTTTTTGTCGCCTGGCGGTCTTGCGGGCGGCGCGCCGCAGAAAAACGGAAGAATTTGAGCGGCGCCGGCGCGGGGGGCGGATCGACGAAAGAGAGCAAATTTTTGAAAAGTTTTCGATATATCGTAATTATACAACAAGAAAGACGGGATTACGATATATAGAAAAATAAATTCCAACTTTTCTCTACCATAAAATGGAAATGTGCTAAACGAGGGGTGGTAGAGAATGGACACCAGAATGGCCGTCGCCCAGCGGCTCCGGGAGCTGATCGGACAAAAAGGGCAGACGCCAAGCGAGGCGGCCACCTCTGCCGGCGTTCCCGCGTCCACGGTCTACAGCATCCTCGATGGAAAAAGTAAAAACCCCGGGATCGTCACGCTCAAGATGCTCTGCGACGGGCTGGGCGTGTCGCTGACGGAATTTTTTGATACGGAACTCTTTCGCGCCCTCGAGCAGGAAATCCGTTAGAGCGATTTTTCTGCCGCAGGCGCGCTTTTTCTTTACAAACCCGCCGCCGTGCCGTATAATTCAAATTGCATACCAAAAGCGCAGATGGGGACAGTATGCCCTCGGGTTTTCCGGAAAAAGCGAGCTGCGGGCGGTGGAAGCGCAGCCGAAGGAGCAGGGCGGAACATCACCCCGGAGTGCGGCTCTGAACGGGATGCGGCAGGGGTTCGCCCATGGGACGGATCGAAAGAGATGCGCCTGCGCGGGGAGACTTGGGCGGAAATGCGTTTTCCGGCCTGCACATCCAAACAGTAAGAGCCGACGGCAGCCCGCCGTTACCGGGCAAAGAGCGGACAGGCGGCTGTTCCGTTTCCGGGTTTTGAAGCGCGTTGCGCCCTGCGCGAAAAGGGGCGCGGCGAAGCGTTCCAAACCGGCGCGCCTGTCAAGTTAGGTGGTACCGCGAGTTC
>JAEYFO010000031.1 GCA_023402915.1 Bacillota bacterium
GGCCCGGTACAATGGGAAATTCGGGGCGACGGCGTGCGCCTGAGCGGCCAGCCGGAGGAAAACGGCCTGCAAAAGACGCTGACCGTCACCTTTACGCCCGGCAGCTCCGAGGTGACGATCACCCACGGGCTGGCCCTTTCGGCGGACGCGCCGGAGGATCTGGACGCGCTGACCGGCTGGTCTGTGGTCATGATGGAAGAGGGCGGTCTGGCCGTGCTGCCGCAGGCGCGGGAAGAGGGCGCGGAGGACGGCCCCAACCGCACCATCGCCCTTTGGCCGGGCGCAAACCTTGCCGATCCGCGCATCCTCTGGGGCATGGATCACATCCTCGTTCAGCAGGCCAACATGCGGTATTTTCGCATGGGCATCTCCTGCGAAGCGGGCTGGGCGGCCTATTTCAACATGGGCAATCTCTTCGTGCTGCGCTTTGCCGGGCAGGAAGCGCAGGAGGCGGGCGCACGCTATGCCGACCGCGGCTGCTGTCTGGAGGTGGCGACGGGCGAGCAGAACACGGAGCTCATCACCCTCACGCCCCGGATGTCCCTGAAAAAGGGCGAGTCCGTGACGTTTTCGGAAAGCTGGACGCTGTATGGCGACATTCCCTGCCCGCCCATGGACGAGCATACCGTCGTGGAAACGCTGGCCGGGATTCTGTAATTTACGAGTTTTGAAATTCTGAAAATCCCGCAAACGGCAGGAGACGAGTCCTCAGGCTGAATATGCTGTCCTTGCAGCGTCTGTGGGAAACGGCGGCCTGCGCAAAAGAAAACTTCTCGAAAAAGTCCCCGAAAACAAAGCAAAGCGGCGACCCGAGGCAGGGAAGCCGCTTTGCCTGTTTTGGAACGAGTTTAAGAAAAATTTGCCGGAACCGTGGCCGTCAGGAGTTCTTTTTGTCCTGGTCGGAGGGTTTCGTGAACTTGTTCAGCCCCCAGACCACCACATAGATCACAGCGATGACGGCGAAAATGCCCAGCATCCCCTTGCCCATGACGCCGAGGGACTGCGAAAGAGTTTCGGGATTCCACCCGAGATGAAACGCGCCGGAAACCGGATTCATTCAAAGCACCTCACTTGCTGAAATTGCGAACTTGCGGAATCGTTGGATCGTCGAAACTTGCAGCGGCTTACAGAAGGTTTTCCACCAGCGTGATGATGAGTCCGCCTGCGATGACCGAAGCGATCTGGCCGCTGACGTTGGCGCCCGCCGCCTGCATGAGGATGAAGTTCTGCGGATCCTCCTTGAGCGCCATTTTATGCACGACGCGGGAGGACATGGGGAAAGCGGAAATGCCTGCCGCGCCGATCATGGGATTGATCTTCTTTTTGGAGAACAGGTTGAGGAACTTGGCGAACAGCACGCCGCCGATGGTGTCGAACACGAACGCCACAAGCCCCAGCCCCATGATGGCCAGCGTCTCGACGCGAAGGAACATATCCGCCTGCATCCGTACGGCGATGGTCAGGCCGAGGAAGATGGTGACGAGGTTTGCCAGCACGTTCTGCGCGGTTTCGGACAGGCTGTTGAGCACGCCGCATTCGCGCAGCAGATTGCCGAACATCAAGAAGCCCACCAGCGCCATGGACTTGGGCGCGACGATGCCCGCGATGACCGAAACGGCGATGGGGAAGATGATCTTCGTCAGCTTGGACACCTGATTGGGGCGGTATTCCATGCGGATCATGCGCTCTTTTTTCGTGGTGACCATGCGGATGACGGGCGGCTGGATGATGGGGACCAGCGCCATATAGGAATAGGCCGCCACGGCGATGCTGCCCATGAACGCCGACTGGAAATATTGCGAGACGAAGATGGACGTGGGGCCGTCCGCCGCGCCGATGATGGCCACGGAAGCCGCGTCCTGAAGCGAGAAACCGAACAGCCGCGCCATCAGCAGCGTGAAGAAGATGCCGAACTGCGCCGCCGCGCCAAAAAGCAGCATTTTCGGCTCGGCCAGCAGCGGCCCGAAGTCGATCATCGCGCCGATGCCGATGAACAGGATCAGCGGAAAAAGCTCGTTTCGGATGCCCGCGTCAAACAGGGTTTGCAGCGTTTCGATCGCGCCGGAATTGGGCAGGTTGACCAAAATGGCGCCAAAGCCGATGGGCAGCAGCAGCGACGGCTCCATTTCGCGGCGGATCGCCAGATAGATCAGCACTGCGCCGATGAGGATCATCACGCCCTGCTGCCAGGTAAAGCTGGCGGCGTTGCCAAAAAGCTCTGTGAAAAGGTTCATGGGAAAGCGCTCCTTTGCATTTTTGAAAAGACCGGAAGCAGCCAACGGCCGCAAATATAGAAATTATACCGGGACGAGGGGAAAAACGCAACGCCGCCGGGAAATTTTACAGAAAAATAACACAGATTTATTGATAAAAAGCGGCGCGCGCACAAACGTACAAACAAGAAAGGAAGCCGCAGGGCTGGCGCGTTCTTTCTTGTAAGCTTGTGAAATTTTGACAGGAACGCCCGGCGCGGGCGGCTTGATCGGCTACCGCGGAAAGGGGAGAACCGCCGGCGGGGGCATCGTAAAAAGTTCGTTGGCAGCAAAAACGGGAGCAGGCATTTGCTCCAAAGGACGGAAAGCCACCGGGAAGCGGGCGGGACGAAACGCGGCCAAATTTCCGCTGATTCGGCCGGCCGTGGGCAAAGCGTGACAGGAAGAACGCAAGAGGAAGCTCGCCCCAATTTTCGCTGAATTCGAGCGGCTGCGAAAGAAAGCGGCGCAAAAAGCGCTTTGGCAGCAAAAAGGGGAGCAGGCATTTGTTCCAAAAGACGGAAAGCCGCCGGGAAGCGAGCGGGATGAAACGCGCTTTGATCTTGCTGAAATTGGCTCATTTCAGGCAAACGTGACAGAAAACGTGCAAGAGGAAACTTGCCTTGATTCCCGTTGGATTCGAGAGATCGAAGGACAAAAGCGCGTTGGCAGCAAAAGCGGGAGCGGGCGCTTGTTGCAAGAGCCGGAAAAGCCGCTGGGAAGCGGGCAGGACGAAACGCGGCCAAATTTCCGCTGATTCGGCCAGCCGTGGGCAAAGCGTGACAGGAAGAACGCAAGAGGAAGCTCGCCCCAATTTTCGCTGAATTCGAGCGGCTGCGAAAGAAAGCGGTGCAAAAAGCGCTTCGGCAGCAAAAAGGGGAGCAGGCATTTGTTCCAAAAGACGGAAAGCCGCTGGGAAGCGAGCGGGATGAAACGCGCTTTGATTTTGCTGAAATTGGCTCATTTCAGGCAAACGTGACAGAAAACGTGCAAGAGGAAACTTGCCTTGATTCCCGTTGGATTCGAGAGATCGAAGGACAAAAGCGCGTTGGCAGCAAAAG
>JAEYFO010000035.1 GCA_023402915.1 Bacillota bacterium
GAATACATCTATATGGAGCGTAACGGCATCTACATCATCGACCTCGCGAAGACCGTCAAGAAGCTCGAGGAAGCCTATGACTTTGTCCGCACTCTCTCCGAGAACGGCCAGAGCATCCTCTTCGTCGGCACGAAGAAGCAGGCGCAGGAATCCATCCAGACCGAAGCCGAACGCTGCGATATGTACTATGTCAACCACCGTTGGCTCGGCGGTATGCTCACCAACTTCAAGACCATCCAGAGCCGCATTGCCAAGCTCAAGGAGATCGAGAAGATGGAGCAGGAAGGCAAGCTCGATCTGCTTCCCAAGAAGGAAGTGAGCAAGCTCATGAAGACCAAGGAAAAGCTCCAGGAGAACCTGGGCGGCATTGCCGAAATGAAGCGTCTGCCCGGCGCTCTGTTCGTTGTGGACTGCCGCAAGGAGCACATCGCCGTGCAGGAAGCCCGCACCCTTGGTATTCCGATCGTTGCCATCGCGGACACCAACTGCGATCCCGATGAGATCGATTACGTCATCCCCGGCAACGACGACGCGATCCGCGCAGTCAAGCTGATCTCCTCCAAGATGGCCGACGCCATCCTCGAAGGCCGTCAGGGCGAGCAGGAGAGCGCTGCGGAAGAACCCGCCGCCGAAGAGGCTGCCGCCGAATAAGCGCGCAAGTCCCGCAGGATTCCGGCAAAGGGCGCGCCGCGCCATGCGGCAACGCGCAATTTTCTAAATCCGACAGAAGAAAGGGAAGCGTGTGTGTTGCGGCTTCCCTTTTTCAAAGTACGACACTGAACCACCCTTGAAGGAGGAACCAACCAATGGAAATTACTGCTCAGGCTGTAAAACAGCTGCGCGAGATGAGCGGCTGCGGCATGATGGACTGCAAGAAGGCCCTCAAGGAATGCGACGGCGATCTGGACAAGGCGTTTGACTACCTGCGCGAGCAGGGCCTGAACAAGGCCGCCAAGAAGGCCAGCCGCATCGCTGCCGAAGGTATCGTTGAGTCCTACATCCACATGGGCGGCAAGATCGGCGTCCTGGTGGAGATCAACTGCGAAACCGACTTCGTTGCCAAGACCGACGCTTTCAAGGCACTCGCTCATGACATCGCCATGCACATCGCCGCTGCCAAGCCCACCTATGTCCGCCGCGAAGAAGTGGACAGCTCCGAGCTCGATCACGAGCGCGAAGTGCTGCGCGCCCAGGCGCTGGCCGAACCCAAGCCCAAGCCCCTCCCCATCATCGAAAAGATGGTTGAAGGCCGTATCGACAAGTATTATAAGGAAGTCTGCCTGCTCGAGCAGCCCTTCGTGAAGGATCCCGACAAGTCCGTCGAGCAGCTCATCAACGAGCAGATCGCGAAGATCGGCGAAAAGATCACCGTCCGCCGTTTTGCCCGCTACGAGATGGGCGAAGGCCTGCAGAAGCGTACCGATAACTTCGCCGAAGAAGTTATGGGCCAGATGCAGAAGTAAGTTCGTCCCCAAAAGGAACACGGCGTATACTGTGTTCCTTTTTTGTGGGGTTTTGACGGAATGCGGCAAATAGCTGCGGGAAACTATGCCTGACAGGAAACTTTTCCGAAAAGCTGCTGCCTTTTTCGTATTGGAAAGGCGGAAACAGCCTGACAGGTCGTTTTGCAGGACGGAAAGGCCTGATGAAGCTGTAAAAAACGGACGCAACTCTCCTTTTAGAAAAAGCGGGCTTTCCGGAATAGATTTGTGACGCAGCGATCCGTATCGCGCCGCAGGCCATTTTGTTTTGCCAAAAAACACACCGATCGACAGCGGGCCGCGCGCCCGGAGAGGAACGAAACGATTATGATTCAGAGCAAATACAAGCGGGTTCTTTTCAAGCTCAGCGGCGAAGCGCTCTCCGCGCCGGGCAAGACCCTTGATTATGACAAAGTGGACGAAGTGGCCGCTGTGCTGGCCAAAATCTCCGCGGCCGGCGTTCAGATGGGTCTGGTCGTGGGCGGCGGCAACATCTTCCGCGGCCGCAGCTCCGGCGACATGAACCGCACCGACGCGGATCACATGGGCATGTTGGCCACGGTCATCAACGCCCTGGCGCTCAAGGATGCGCTCACCCGCATGGGCGCGAAGGCCGCCGTGCTTTCCGCCATCGAGATGTATCAGGTGTGCGAACCCTTTGCCCAGCGCGACGCCGTCGCCCGTTTGGAGCGGGGCGAGATCGTCATCTTCGCCGCCGGAACGGGCCGTCCCTATTTCAGCACGGATACCGCTGCGGCGCTGCGCGCCCTGGAGATCAACGCGGACGTGATGCTCTGCGGCAAAAAGTGCGACGGCATTTACGACAAGGATCCCGCCAAGTACCCCGACGCCGTGCGCTACGACACGCTTACCTATAAAAAGGTGCTCGACGATCACCTTGACGCGCTCGATCAGGCGGCCATCGTCATGTGCCGCGACTATCGCAAGGGCGGCCTGCCGATCTTCGTTTTTGCGCTCAACGAGCCGCAGAATCTCATCGACGCCATTGAAGGCAAGGTGACGGGCACGGTCATCGGCGAATAAGACGCCTTTGCGGGGCAGAATGCTGTTCTTGAACAAAATGGGGTTGTTTAATTGCGAAAACTCCATTAAAATAGAAGACAGGGCGAGGGGGAATCGCCGCGCCGGACGGGTGCAGTTCCCCGCCCACCAATTTACAGGAGGGTTTTTCCATGAGCAATGAGGTTATAAATGTGGCCAAGGACAAAATGTCCAAGACGATGTCCGTGATGAAAAAAGATTTTGCCTCCCTGCGCGCCGGCCGCGCCAATCCCCAGTGCCTCGACCGGATCATGGTGGATTATTACGGAACCCCCACGCCGATCAA
>JAEYFO010000057.1 GCA_023402915.1 Bacillota bacterium
TGGAAATGCTGCAAATTTACGCCAGGATCCACGGCGAATTTGGCCCCAAAGACCCGGCAAAGGGCTGCATCCGCGTCGCGGGCGGCGAGCTGATGGTGGGCTTTGCCTATGGAAACTTTTTCGGCGAGATCGAAAAGGTGGACGGCAAGGCCGCCGTGCAGGTCAACGCCATCTGCTGCGCCCGCGTGCCGCAGTGGCTCAGCGAAAACGAAGTGGACATCGGCTTTGTGCAGGTGCTTGACCCCAAGTCGGACGGCGAGCAGGAAGTGGTGGGCCTGTTTGAAGAAACGCTCTGCCTGATGGCGTCGCCGGAGCATCCGCTTGCCTCCCGCAGCGAAGTGCGCCTTGCTGATCTGCATCAGCAGAATTTTTCCTATACCTATGAGGACTGCTGCTTCACGGATGAATTTCGCCGCAGGCTTCAGCTCAGCGGCGCACAGCCCGCGTCGGAGCTGTTTCTCGGCAGCATTTACGCCGTCATCAACACGGCCAAGGAAGATAAGCGCCTGTGCCTGATCCCCTACGTCTGCGTGCCCAAAGTGCAGCAAATGGGGCTGGTGAAGCTGGGCTGGGTGGATTCGTTCCAGATTTACGACGTGATCCTCCTGCAAAAGGGCGCGTACCACAGCAGCACGACCCATGCGCTCGTCCGCGGCGCAAAGGAGTATGCCGCCCGGTTGAAAAATCAAAAGGAGACGGAGAACATCCGCCTGCTGTGATCGAAAACAGTTTTTCAAAAAAGAACAGCTCTGCAAAAAGCAGGGCTGTTTTTTGGAAAGCGGGCGGTTTGAACGCAGTTCTGTTTTGCTGGAAGCAAAGAGCCGCAGGCGTGGAGAAATGCATAAATGTAAAGAGAAACCGCACCTCGAAACGGGGTGCGGTTTTTCTGCATATTTTTTGGCCGGTGATAAAAAACAGGGGGCGATAACGGCGCATTGGCAGAGCGCGAACGTTTGAAAAAGGCAGGCGGAGCAGTGGGTTCAGAAAGAATTCGCCCTCACAGCAGGCCGCAATCCAGCAGCCCCTGCGCGGTGGAACGGTTCGTCACCAGAATGCTCAAAAAGCCGCCCTGGGCCGCGCCGATGATGGAGTGGAGCTTGTGCGGGCCGTAGGCCACGCAGATGCGGACGGGAACGCGCTTGAGCTGCTCGGCCGTGATGCCCACAATGCGCTCGTCCAGCTCCGGATCGACCAGCTTGCCCTCCAGATCGATGAAATGCAGGCAGACGTTGCCCACGCAGCCCAGGCTGACCAGCCGCTCCAGCTCCTCTTCGCTCAGGTAACCGTCGCGGGTGAGGATGTTGTCCTTGCTCCGGTGCAGCGCGCCCGCCGTGATGACGGCCATGTCCACGCCCGCAATGCGTTCGAGCATGGGCTGGAACTGTTCTTCGGCATAAATCAGCTTCTTGAGCTGCGGATTTTTCAAAATGGCCGGAATAAACAGGCCGTAGGGCTCGCCGCCGAACATCTGCGCAAAGCGGGTCGCCACTTCGTCCGGACGGTATCCGGCGTGCTGGTAGGCGTTCAGGCCGCCCAGAAGCTGCACGATCTTGATGCCGCGGGGCGGAGCCTGCCGCTGCACCCGGCACAGCTGCGCCGTTGTGTGGCCAAAAGCAACGCCGATGCTGCATTCCGGCTCGATGCGGTTTTCCACATAATCCAGCGCCGCTTCGCTGATGCGCAGCTCGTCCTCGGAATCGACGATGCGCACGGCATCCAGCCCCAGCTTTTTGCAAAGCGTCTCTTCCAGCTGCGCGCAGGACTCCGAATAGCCGTGGACGCGGATCTCGACGACGCCTTCTTCTTCGGCGCGCCGCAGGAGCCGCCCCACGCGCTGGCGGGACATCGCCATTTTTTCGGCGATCTCCTGCTGGTTGAGCTTTTGAATGTAATAGAGGTAGGCGGCGCGGATCAGCTCTTCTTTCATGATGCTCGCTTTCTGTCTGTAAAAAGTTCTGTGTTTCAAAAATTATGCTTTTTTTGTGCGAAGATTCTCTTTGCGCAGAGAAAACAGCACGGCGAAAATTTTTTGAAAAACAGGGAGGGCAGCCGAACCGTTTCTCCGGAGAAAAACGACGAAGCGGCCTGTTGTTCAGTATACCACAGCGACGAAAAAAAGAAAAACCGGGCTTCGCGTAAACAAAGCCCGGCTTTCACGAAGGGGAAGTATATGGGTACCACAGATGTTTCTATCCGCAGCCAGGACGTTGCCCCGTGCCCGTTATGCAGAAGGAGGCAGAGGCGCGCGCCCGGCTCAGGAACCGTACATGTACTTTCCGCCGTTGACGTGCAGTGTCGTCCCTGTCATATACCCGGATTCGCTGGAGGCAAGGAACAGGGCGGCGTTCGCCATGTCGGAAGGCTGTGCGATCCGGCCGAGCGGTATGGCTTTTTCGTGCGCTTCTTTGTCCTTGACCTTGCCGTCTCCCGCATCGGTGATGGGGGTCTCCGTCAGGCCGGGGCAAATGGTGTTGACACGAATGTTATCCTTGGCCCATGCGCCCGCCGCATGCTTGGACATGCCGATGGCCGCCGCCTTGGATGCGGTATAGGCAATGTTGGCAAAGCCGCTGCCGCTGAGCGCCGTGGAAGAGGAAAACTGCACGATGCTGCCGCCGCTGCTGGCTTTGAGATAGGGATACGCTTCGCGCAGGCAGAAGAAATAGCCCGACGCGTTGACGTTCATTACCTTTGCCCAATCCTCGTCGGAGGTATTCTCGATGGGCTTGTAGTTGATGATGGCGGCGCAGTTGACGAGAATGGTCAGCTTGCCGAAGGCTTCGTAGGCTTTGCGCATGGCCGCGGCCACCTGCTTGGAGTCGGACTGATCCATGGCGATGGCGATCGCCTTGCCGCCGTGGGCGGTGATGGTGGCGGCGGTGGTCGAGGCGGCTTCTTCATTCACGTCGAGACAGGCGATGCTCGCGCCTTCGCGCGCAAACGTCAGGGCGATCTGGCGGCCGATGCCGCTGCCCGCGCCGGTCACAGCGGCCACAGCGCCTTCTAAGCGCAGGTCACTCATGAGAACTACCTCCTTTGATTGGAATGTTTGGAAACGATTCCGCCGAGGAAGCCGGAAGAATCGTTTGATGTTTACAGGGAGTAAGCGGGGACAAGGCCGATGGCGCGCATATCGTCGAGCGCATCGATGATCTCGGGAGCAGCGCGGGTACCGATCAGGTCCGCGCCCGCCAGGATAAACGCATAAGCGTTCTGCGGACGGGGGAACTTGACGCCGGAGACCTTCAGCTTGACGGACGTGCCCTTGCAGGCTTCCTTGGCCACGAGGAACTGCTTCATGGAAGGGCCTTCAAACTGGCCGCTGGCGGTTTTCATGTAGTCGATGCCCGTTTCGATGAGCAGTTCGCAGGCGACCTTGATGTCGTCGTCCGTCAGGAAGCACATTTCCAGAATGCCCTTGGTCAGCGCGTCGCCCGCAGCGCCCTTGAAGCGCTTGAGCTCGTCGCGCACCACGTCCAGCTTGCGGTCGCGCAGAGCGCCCACGTTCAGACACATGTCAACGGCCTTTGCGCCCAGCGCGATGGCTTCCTTCGTTTCGAATTCCTTCGTGGCGGGTGTGCCGGAGCCCCAGGCGAAGTTGATGGCAGCGGCGGGCAGCACGTCCGAACCGGCCAGCTCTTCCACGACGGCGGGGAGCCAGAAGGGGCTGGAGACATACATGGCGGCGCAGTTGTACTTCACGGCTTCGCGGGCGCCGTCGCGCACTTTCTGCTCGTTGGAATCCTTGGGAAGGATGGCGTAGTCAAAAAGTTTGCCAGCGTCCTTTTTCGTCAGCTTGGAAAGATCAACAGACATGGGGAACCTCCTGAAACCGGTGCGGCTGCACACCTGGATTTGATTGTGTTAATAACATTTGCTCTTTAAGGTTCAAATGTTATGGTTTAATTATATGTGTGATGAGAATTTATGTCAAGCGTATTTTCATAAAATTTTTTCGGATTTGCGAAGAAAACGAAGTTTTGTTATAGTGATACGAAGAAAAAAGATGCAGGGAGGAACTGTGATGAAACTTCTGGTGACGGGATTTGAGCCGATGCGGCCCATGTATGAGATCAACCCTTCGTGGGAAGCGGTAAAATTACTGCCGGAGGAGATCGAGGGGGCGGCTGTGGTGAAGGCCTGCCTGCCGGTGGCCTATGGCCGTGCGGATCGGCTGTTGGAAGCGCTGCTGGAGCGGGAAAAACCGGCGGCGCTGCTTTGCGTGGGCCAAAGCGGCAACAACCGCGGCCTTCAGGTGGAGCGGGTCGGGATCAATCTGGACGATTTCCGCGTGGCAGATAACGACGGAAACCTTCGAAAGGACGAACCGATCGTGCCGGGCGGCCCGGACGCCTATTTTGTCAACCTGCCCGTCCGGCAGATGGTGGAGGCCATCCGGGCGCAGGGCATTCCGGCGGAGCTGTCCTGTTCGGCGGGAACGCATCTTTGCAACCATGTGACCTATCTGGCGCGCCATTTGGAAGCGGCGAAATTCCCCGGTTTGCGCAGCGGCTTTGTCCATGTGCCCCTGGCCCGGAGCCAGTGCATGGAAAACAGCCGCAGCTTTTTCATGGAGCCGTCCGTGTCGGCGGAAGGTGTCCGCGCCGCCCTCACAGCGATCGTTTCTGCGCTGCACAGCGACGGGATTTTTTGAAAAAACATAAAAAGCAGCCTCCGAATGTGGGGGCTGCTTTGCTGACGGCGGACAAAAATGGCAGAATCACAGGCCGAATTGCAGATGAAACAGGCGCTTTCCGCTTTCTGTCCGGAAAATATTCTGATAGGCGGCCTGGACGGCCTCTTCGGAAGCGGCAGATTCATACAGATTGACGAGAAAATCCGCTTCCACAAGAATTTGATGGTCCAGTCCGTCCATGTTCTGATAGGTGTGGTGGTGGCCGACCAGATAGCACACCCGCTCGATCACGTCCGGCGCATAGCCGAGCGAACCGAGCATTCCCCGGGCGGCGGCGGGGCCTTCCTGTTCCTGAAGCTTGCCGTTGTGGAAACCGTATTTCCGTTCGCTGACGCGAATGCCGATGTCGTGGACAATGGCGGCGGTCTCCAGAAGGTTCTGAAGGGCGGGATCCAGCCCTTCGAGCCTGCCGATGGTCTGGGCAAAGGCATAGACCTTCAAAAAGTGCTGGATGCGTTTGGGGTCGCCGTCGTTATGGGCGATCATTGCCTCGATCAGGCGCGCCTGCGCTGCTGCAACATGGGGTTCCATCAAAAAAGCTCCTTTCGCCGGGTGTTTTTCCCAGTATAGAAAATCCCGGCGGCGTTGTAAAGCGGTCGAACGGCAAAAAGGGGATCGCGGCGGGCGGAAAGCGGAAGCAGGACGGAAGTTTTGCACAAAAACGCACATCCTGATATAATAAAAAATACCTGTTTTGATATGGGAGAGGAAAACCTGTCGGATCCTGGTCGATTCGAGCGTTTTTCGGATAGCGCTTTTCTGGAAAAGAAAGATGCTATATAATAGTAAGGACAGCAAAAAATACAAAAAACACAGACGGGAGGGGACGACTTGGCACAGAACGCGAAAACGCCGGACGCAAAGCCGCGGCAGGCCGTGCAGCAGGGAACGCCGCGAGAAAAGACGCAGCCTGCGGCAAAAAAGAGCGGCGCGGGACGTCCGTCCGCCCCGTCCTCCGGCGGAAAGAAACCGCCCAGCGCCCGGGAGCAGGAAAAGAAGCTCCGGCAGGAAGAAGAGCGAAGGATCCGGGAGATCTGCGGGATCGTGCTCATCGCCCTCGGCGGCTTTCTGGCGCTGACCCACATGGCGGCCACAGGCGTGCTCGGCGAGAAGATCTCCGGGTTCACGTTTGGCCTGACGGGCATTTTTGCCTATATTCTGCCCTATATCATCATCGCGC
>JAEYFO010000096.1 GCA_023402915.1 Bacillota bacterium
GTCCTGCACCAGCAGGCCGCCCGCCACCTTTTTCATGTCCAGCGTCCGGACAAGCGGCGCGTTGATCGTGGGCAGCTTCAACAGGCGCAGGTTTTTTTTCTGCGTCAAAACGGCAAGCGCTTCAGGCGTAAAGTCGGGCGCGACGATGATCTCAAGGAAGATTTTGGCCATTTCCTTCGCCGTCGCTTCATCGATGATGGCGTTTGTGACGACGATGCCGCCGAAAATCGAAACGGGATCGGCTTCGTAGGCAAGGCGGTAAGCGTCAAATACCGTTTCCGCCACACCCACGCCGCAGGGATTGGCGTGCTTGCAGCCCACGACGGCCACGCCGTCGATAAACTCCCGCAGAAGATCGAGCGCGCCGTTGGTGTCGTTGATGTTGTTATAGGACAGCTCTTTTCCATGGAGCTGCTGCGCGTCGGTCAGGCAGCCGGGACGGGCGCCCACCTCGCGGTAAAACACGGCCTGCTGGTGGGGGTTTTCGCCGTAGCGCATGTCCTGAACCTTTTCATAGGTGCAGGTGAATTGTTCGGGAAATTTGGGAAGGCCGGCTTTCGGAGAAAGATAGTCGGCGATGAGCGCGTCATAGGCAGCGGTGTGCTGGAACACCTTGGCGCACAGCCGGAACCGCATTTCTTTGGAAACGCCCCCCTGCTTCAATTCGTCGAGCACGGCAGAATAGTCCGCCGCGTCCACCACAACGGTCACGCCGTTCCAGTTTTTCGCCGCAGCCCGCAACATGCTGGGCCCGCCGATGTCGATGTTTTCAATGGCTTCTTCCAGCGTCACATCCAGCTTGGCAATGGTCTGCTTGAAGGGATAAAGATTGACGGCCACCACGTCGATGGTGTCGATGCCAAGATCGGCCAGCTGCTTCATGTGGTCGGGATTGTCCCGCATGGCCAGAATGCCCGCGTGGATGCGCGGATGCAGGGTCTTGACCCGGCCGTCCAGACACTCGGGGAAGCCCGTCACGTCGGAAACGCCCGTCACAGGGATGCCCGCTTCGCGCAGGGCGCGGGCCGTGCCGCCGGTGGAAATGACTTCGACGCCCAGTTCGGTCAGGCCGCGGGCAAAGTCCACGACGCCGGTCTTATCGGAAACAGAAAGAAATGCTCTCATGCGGTGTTCTCCTTTTTGGCGGTTTTTTGGCGAATTTGGCAAGATTGGCGGTGGTTGAAAACTGCTTCAAACTTCAGGCTGCGGAAGGATGCGGACTCTCCGCCCTTCGACGCGCAGCCTGTCCTGACAGAGCAGGCGCACGCCTGCGGGAAGCAGCTGAT
This sequence comes from Bacillota bacterium, assembly GCA_023402915.1. Classification (GTDB taxonomy): domain Bacteria; phylum Bacillota; class Clostridia; order Christensenellales; family CALWSW01; genus JAEYFO01. Next base: position 1,287 of record JAEYFO010000096.1, read on the forward strand.
GCTCCACTTCCAGCACCCGGGCGGCAAGGGCATCCGCCGTGTCATCGTCGAGAACGGGTACGGTTTTTTGCAGAAGAATGGGACCGGTGTCCGCCCCTTCGTCCACCAAATGCACCGTTGCGCCGGAGACCTTGCAGCCGTAGGCCAGCACGCCTTCGTGGACTTTATGGCCGTAATACCCCATGCCGCAAAACGACGGGATGAGCGACGGATGGATGTTGTCGATGCGGTTGCGATAGCGTTCCACCAGCTCGGGGGGAAGGATGGAAAGATACCCGGCCAGCACGATCACTTCTGCCCCGGCTTCCTCGAGCGCTTTTTCAATGCGGCGCTGAAATTCGCCGGCCGAAAGGACTTTGCGCTCGATCAAATGGGCAGGGATGCCGGCTGCTTTTGCCCGCTCCAGCCCGTAGGCAGGCCGGTCTGCAAGAACGCAGACAATGGTTTGCGGGCAGTCTGCCCGGTGGATGTTGTCGATGAGGGACTGGAGGTTGCTCCCTCCGCCCGAAATCAGTACGGCGATCCTCTTCAACATAGACTGACACCCTTTTCCCCGGGCACGACCCGGCCGATCTCATAGGCCTGCTCACCCAGCTCCTGCGCGCGGCGAAGAACGGCCATCGCCTCTTCCGGTGCAACGGCGAGCACCATGCCCACACCCATGTTGAAGGTGTAAAACAGCTCATCAAGGGGCGTGCCGTTCTTTTCAGCCAGCAGATGGAACACGGGAAGAATGGGCCAGCTGCCTTTTTGAATGGAGGCGCGCAGCCCCTGGGGCAGGATGCGCGGAATGTTTTCGTGGAAACCGCCGCCGGTGATATGGGCCACGCCGTGAAGATGAAATTCTTCGTTCAGCGCAAGGATGGTCTTGACGTAAATGCGGGTCGGACGCAGCAGCTCTTCGCCGAGCGTGCAGCCGAGCGCGTCGATAAATTCCCCGAGCACCTCTTCCGTCGGCGGAAAGAGCTTTCGCACGAGGGAGAAGCCGTTGGAATGAACGCCGGAGGAAGCCAGGCCGATGAGCACGTCCCCTTCCCGTACGGCGCTGCCGTCGATGAGCTTTTCCCGCTCGACCACGCCCACAGAAAAACCGGCCAGATCGTATTCCTCCGCGCTGTAGAAACCGGGCATTTCTGCCGTTTCGCCGCCGATGAGCGCGCAGCCGGACTGCACGCAGCCGTCGCATACGCCGGCGACGATGGTTTCGACCTTTTCGGGAACAAGATGGCCGGTTGCAATATAATCGAGGAAGAACAGCGGCTTTGCGCCGTGGCAGACCACGTCGTTGACGCACATGGCCACGCAGTCGATGCCGATGGTATCGTGCTTGTCGAGCGTGAACGCCAGCTTGAGCTTCGTGCCCACGCCGTCCGTGCCGGAGACGAGGATCTGGTCGCCCAGCGCGAACAGGCCGCCGAAGTTGGCCATGCCCTTGAAAACGTTCGGAAGCATGGTTTTTTCCACGTGGGATTTCATCAGGTCAACGGCGGCGTATCCGGCTTCCACGTCGACGCCGGCCGCGCGATAAGATGCGTTGGACATTCTAAAACTTCTCCCTTCGAGATGGTGCGCACTTACAGGGACTGGATCGCTTCGGCGAGACGGGCGTCCTTTTCGGCCACTTTTTTCGCCATCTGCGCCTTATACTGGCGCATGCGTTCCCGCAGCTCGGGATATTTGATGGAGAGCATCTGGATGGCCAGCAGCGCGGCGTTGTCGCCCGCGTCGATGCCGACCGCTGCCACGGGAACGCCCGGCGGCATCATGATGGTGGAATAGAGCGCATCCAGGCCGCTGAGCGCGCCGGATTTGACGGGGACACCGATCACGGGCAGCGGCGTGTTGGCGGCCATGGCCCCGGCCAGATGGGCGGCCATGCCGGCGGCGGCGATGATGACTTCGATCCCCTCTTCTTCCGCATTGGAAGCAAATTGCGCGGCCAGCTCGGGCGTGCGGTGGGCGCTGATGGCGCGCACGACCACGTTGACGCCGAATTCCTTCAGACGGGAAATTCCGCCCCTCAAAACGGGAAGATCGCTGTCGCTCCCCATGATAACGGCAACTTTGGGCATGAAACGCTCTCCTTTCAGAAATCAGGCAAAATGAAAAAGGAAAAGCAGACGGTTGAGTCTGCGCTGATAGTACAAGCATAGCAGGGGCGCGGATGGATGTCAACGAAAATTTCGAATTATTTTATATGCAATATTAAAAATGTTCGGAAAATTATCAAAACAAAAAACCGGGCATCAACATGGATACCCGGTCTCTTGGGGAATATTGCGGCGATGGGCCGCCTGGTTTTTAGATGAACTTGAGGATGTAGTTCAACACGAAGATCGCGGAAAGCAGGTAGGTCAGCACAGGCACTTCCTTGGCCTTGCCGCGCAGCAGCTTGATGACCACGTAGAAGATGAAGCCGAACGCAATACCATCGGAGATGGAATAGGCAAAGGGCGTGATAATAACGGTCATGAAGCAGGGCAATGCGGTCTCAAAATCAAGCCAGTCGATCTTGAGCGCAGCACCCATCATCAGAACGCCGACGATGATCAGCGCGGGCGCAGTGGCGGCGCCGGGCACGATACCGGCGATGGGGGCGAACAACGTGGCCAGCAGGAAGCAGATGGAAACGACCACGGAGCTCAGACCGGTGCGGCCGCCTTCGC
>JAEYFO010000223.1 GCA_023402915.1 Bacillota bacterium
CAATACACGACCATGGGCACGACGGAGAGGAGATGGCCGATGTGGCCCAGCTCCGGCAGGATCAGCAGACAGGCGCACAGCACGAAGCAGGCGATGGCCGCGGCGTTTGCGCCGGCAAAGCCGCCGTTTTGTTTGTGGAGCATCATCAGCCCGGCCGCCATGAGCAGGTAACCGGCCGCGTCCGCCCATACGCCGACGGGCAGGAGCAGTTCGATGGGCGCGAGCATCAGCACGATGCCCGCGATGATCCACGGGGTTCCGCCAAGGGAGAGTTTCTTTTCCATGATTGCACTTCTTTCCGCCCCGGGAGGGGCATATTGCTTTCGCGAAAATCAGGATTTTCGCGAGATTTTCGGTTTTTTCCTGTCCTGAAAGGACGGCCGAAAAAAACCGTAAGGAACGCTTTGTCAAGCAAAGCATCCGTTTTCGGGCAAAGCCCGAAAGCCGGATCATACAAGGGGCTGCGGCCCCTTGACCCCAATTAAGAGGCTTGGGAGAATTTGAAAAAAAGTTTTCCCGAACCCTTTCAAAAAACTTTCAAAAGAAAATAAAATCCGGAGGGCCATGCGGCTGCCGTCTATCGGGGAAAACTCGAAGCGTTTTTCCCGGGAAGTTCACCCACTTTAGGGGAATAGGAACTTCGCAAAGCCGTTTGGCCGTCCATAAAAAAGCGGATGCGGAATCGCAAGGCCAAAAAATTCGCTTTGGAGCAGCAGGGCCTTTTTCCCGCTTCTCTTTTCGAAAAAAACAGCGGGCGACAGCCACGAATTTTTTCTTTTTCTAAAAGTTTTTGGGGGTGATAGGGGGACTTTTTTCAAAGGTCGTCACCCGAAGGGTGACATGCTACCTTGCTGAAATGCCAAATTTTCAGCACCCGCAGGGCACACGGCAGGAAAATTTGGTAAAAGTCCCCCTATCGTCTCTCCCCTTCTTCTGCTTATTATAGCAGAACAGCACGGGCATTTCACTCGAAAAAGGCGGAAATCCGCACGCTTTTTGGAAAACGGCAGGACACATTTCCCCCTGAAAGGCTCCCCCGCCCAAGCCGGTGCTTTTTTCGCTTTTTCCACCCTGCTTACCATTTTTCTTTCCATTTTCAAAAATCAGATTGTCGATTCGGAAAATTTTCGTAAAATCAGATCGAATTTTACGAGTTTTCATTGCGGATTTCCATATTTATGTTACACTGTAGATAATTGGCGGCGGCGCATTGCGCATGTCCCTGCCAAACTCCGAATTCTTATAGAAAGGACTTTTTTCCCATGAAGAAACTGCTCTGCCTGCTTCTTTCTGCCATGCTGGTGCTGGCGGGCGGCGTGATGGTGCTTTCCTACAACGATTCCACCGTCTACGCCGCGCCCCCCACGAACCTTACCCCGGACACTTCCTCGCCTCTTATCGTTCCTGTGTCCGACGTGGCGCCCAACGTGCTCATTCCGGACAACCACACGATTTATCCCACGGGCGACGTGGTGACGCTCTTTCACACGAACGACACCCACGGCCGTCTGGCCGGCTCCATTGAGTCGAGCGACAAGAACGCCCTGAGCGCCGCGAAGATCGCCGGCCATGTCAAGGACATGCGGGACGCGGGCTGCGCCGTGCTGCTGCTGGACGCGGGCGACACGACCCACGGCAAGCTGTCCGCCACGGCCTATTCCGGCTATTCCGTCATCAACATCATGAACTCCATGGGATATGACGCCATGGCGCCCGGCAACCACGACTTCAACTACGGCTCCGCGCGCCTCAAGAAGCTGGATTCCTACGCCAAGTTCCCCCTTCTGGCGGCCAACGTCCAAAAGGACGGCGAAGCCTGGCTGACCGGCTCCGTCATCAAGGAAGCGGGCGGCCACAAGATCGGCATCTTCGGCCTGGCAACGCCGGAAACGCTGGTCAAGTCCCACCCGAAGAACACGGCGGGTCTGGACTTTGTGAGCGAGATCGAAACGGCCAGGGCCTGCGTTGCCGACCTCAAGGCGCAGGGCGCGGAATACATCATCGCCCTGGGTCACATCGGTCTGGACGAAAGCACGGAAGTGACTTCTGAGGATATCGTCAAGGCGGTGGACGGCATCGACCTGTTCATCGACGGCCACAGCCACACGAAGCTCGACAGCGGCAAAAAGGTCAACAACACCCTGATCGTCTCCACGGGCGAATACCTCCAGAATCTGGGCGAAGTGACCATCGATTTCAGCAAGGCCCGCCCCGTGACGACGGCGACGCTGCTGAGCAAGGACGTTGTGGACACCTGGCCGGAGCGCGCTTCCACGAAGAAGCTGCTGAGCGCTTACCTCGAGCACGTGACCGAGCTGAGCGCGAGGGTGGTCGGCCACACGGACGAGACGCTTGAGGGCGCCCGCGAGATGGTGCGCGCCCATCAGACGAACCTGGGCTCCCTGGTGGCGGACGCGCTGCGCGACGTGGCGGGCGCGGACATCGCCCTGACCAACGGCGGCGGCATCCGTGCGACGATCGCGGCGGGCGACATCACCTACAACGACATTCTGACCGTTCTGCCCTTCGGCAACACGGTCGTTGCCAAGAAGATCCTCGGCTCCGACGTGCTCAAGGCGCTGGAAGCGGGCCTGTCCGCCTATCCGGAGACGCTGGGCGGTTATTTGCAGGTGTCGGGCATCGTGGTCACCTTTGACCCGGCCAAGCCCGCGGGCGAGCGCGTGGTGAGCGTGACGGTGGCCGGCGAGCCCCTCGACCCCGACAGGGAATACATCGTTGCGACGAACGACTTCCTGGCGGCGGGCGGCGACGCTTCCCCGCTGGGCGAAGGCTCTCCCTACGCCGAGTTCGGCCCCATGGATCAGGTGCTGATGGACTACATCGCGGCCAACGGCTGCACCTATGAAGCGGGCGAGCGCGTGATCGCGCTCCAGTAAGGGCTGAAGAACTGCTCGGACGAGACGGGCGGTGTTAACGGTTCAACGTTCATAAGAGAATAAGAGAAGAAAAAGAAGCTCCTGCGGGGGCTTCTTTTTTGGTGGGGGAATAATTTAAGAGTATCTCATGTGCCAATTTTTTGCGTTCGTCAGTTCTCTCTGAATGTATAGTACTCGATAACGACCGGCACATCATATTCGTATATGGTATTCTTTTTGAATGCGTCGTTTCCGCCAATCGTATCCAGCAAACTGCACAAATGGCTCTCCGTCAGCTCATTGACCTTTTCGGGATTGGTGTTGTTGATCAAAGAGGCATAGGCTTCTTCCAGGAACAGACGGCTGTTTTTGGAAGCGTTGATCTCCTGCGACAAGACTGCCAGATAATTCAGCATTGCGATGGAGTTTTTCTGCTCTTCGTCAAGCTCTTCGCCTTCTGTGGCCGCAGGCAAAACGACCGGCAGAACGTCCTTGATCGGCTCCTGCGCTGCTGCGGCATCCTCTTCCTCAGGCTGGGGCGCTTCTTCTTCAGGGGGCTCCGCCTCTTCCCGCTCCTGCGGAGAAGGACTCTCTTCCACCGGTCCCATGCTCCCGCTTTCCTGAGGAAAAGCTTCTTCCCCGGAAGGCTCGCGCGTCTCTTCCTCCACCGGAGACAGGTCATTCTGCGCTGTTTCGGATGCCGGAAGGTTTTTCTTACAGCCCAGCAGCGAACCCGTAAGCAGCAACACCAGAAACCACGCAATAATTCTTCTCTTCATCCTCTTTTCCCCTCTCGTAAAAAATTGAAACGTCTGACTGCCGAAAAATTTTTAGAAAATAGCACAAGAGGAACGGAAAAGGACGTTTTCCCTTTCCGTTCC
>JAEYFO010000272.1 GCA_023402915.1 Bacillota bacterium
GAAGCGAAGCGGCGCAAAGGGAGCAAAAGGAGCAAAGGGCGGCATGATGATCGTGCTGCGCGGGGCGCTGCTTTCCGGCGCGCTGACGGTGCTCTGCCTGCTGCTGCTGGCGCTGGCGCTCAAATACGGCGTATTGCCCGAGCAGAACGTGCCGCTGGCCAATCAGGTGCTCAAGGTGCTGGGCATCGCGCTGGCGGCGGGGCTGAGCGTGCGGCGGGGGAGCGCGCATCCGTGGTTTCGCGGCATGACGGCGGGCGTCGTCTATATTCTTTTGGGGATCGTGGTGTTTTCCATCGCGGTGGGAAGCCTTTCGCTTTCCGCTTCCAATGCGCTCGACGTGCTGATGGGCGCGGCGGTGGGCGCGCTGACGGCGATCATTTTTGGAAAAAAGACAGAGCCGGAGGCGAAAAAAGCGGCGTAAGGCGCGAAGCAGGGAAAGGATGGCGCCATGAGAAACCCGGCGGCAGGAAAAAATGCTTCGCCGCGGCGGAGGACGTGCTTGCGCGGCTTGAAAAGCAAGAAAGAACAAACTGGACGCGCCGGACGGGCAGGCGGCTTTGGAAAAAGCGCGGAACGGTTCGGCCGCGCAGAGCGGCAGGAGGGAATTGTCCTGCCGCTTTGCAATTTCTTTTGAGGAATGGGCCGTTGTTTTTTTCGAAGTCCTTGCGGCAGGGAACGGTTTCGTGTATAATCAAAACGAATAGGACGCGGCGCTGCCGCCCCAATCTATATGGTAAAGCGAGGGAATTATCGTGAAGCATATCAAGACCATCCAGTCTGCCTGCCTCAAGGCTGCGGGCGCCGGCTGCGGCGAGTGCCAGTCTTCCTGCCAGTCCGCCTGCAAGACTTCCTGCACGGTCGCCAACCAGACCTGCCAGAAGAAGGACTGAGCCCCAGGGGACGCTGAATCCTGAAAAAGCAGTAACACCCTTCGTTACTGCTTTTTTCTTGCAGAGCGGAAACTGGGCGCAGAGCAAAAGGAGAAGCACAGTGATACACGCATTTCAATACAACGACAGATACCTGCTGCTCGACGTGGAAAGCGGCGCGGTCCATGTGGTGGACGAGCTGGCCTACGAAGCGGTCAAGGCCCTCGAAGCGGGCGGCAGGGAGCAGGCGAAAGCGGCGCTGCTCGAACGCGGCTTTCCGGCGGCGGACGTGGACGAGGTACTCGACGAGCTTGCGGAGCTGGAAAAAGAGGGTCAGCTTTTTGAAAAGGAGCACGATTACGTGCCCGTGCAGGGCGGCGACGTGGTCAAGGCCATGTGCCTGCACGTGGCGCACGACTGCAACCTGCGCTGCAAATACTGCTTCGCTTCCACGGGCGAATACCACCTTGGCCGGGCGATGATGCCCCTTTCCATCGGCAAGCAGGCGCTCGATTTTCTCGTGGCCCATTCCGGCAACCGGAAAAACCTTGAGGTGGACTTTTTCGGCGGCGAGCCGCTGATGAATTTCGACGTGGTGAAAGAGATCGTGGCCTATGGCCGCCGGCTGGAAAAAGAGCACGGCAAGCGCTTCAAGTTCACGATCACCACCAACTGCGTGGGCATCACGCCGGAGATCATCGATTTTTGCAGCAAGGAGATGCACAACGTCGTTTTGAGCATCGACGGCCGCAAGGAAGTCCACGACGCGCTGCGAAAGACGGCAAACGGCAAGGGGTCGTTCGACATCGTGCTGCCCAAGGCGCTCGAGATGGGGCTGACCCGCCAGAAGGCCGGGCAGGACTATTACGTCCGCGGCACGTTCACCCGCCGCAACCTCGATTTCTGCGAGGACGTGAAGTTCCTGGCCGATCAAGGCTTTGAACAGATCTCCGTCGAGCCGGTCGTGCTGCCTGACGACGATCCCGATTCCCTGCGGGAAGAGGATATGGCGCGCATTTTCGAAGAATACGACAAGCTGGCCAAAATGTTCTATGAACGCCGAAAGGACGGCCGCTGGTTCAACTTCTTCCACTTCATGATCGACCTGGCTCACGGCCCCTGCATCGCCAAGCGCATGACGGGCTGCGGCGCGGGCAGCGAATACGTCGCCGTCACGCCGCAGGGCGATATTTACCCCTGCCATCAGTTCGTCGGCAACACCGATTTTCTCATGGGCAGCGTCATCACCGGCGAATTTAACCGGCGGATGCAGAAGGAATTCAAGGGCTGCAACGTCTTTACGAAGGAAAAATGCCGCTCCTGCTGGGCGAAGTACTATTGCTCCGGCGGCTGCGCGGCCAACGCTTTCAACTTCAACGGAGACATCCACAAGCCCTATGAACGGGCCTGCGACATGGAGAAAAAGCGTCTTGAATGCGCCATCGGCGTATACGCGCAGGAGCTGGAGGACCGGCAGCGCGCGAAGCAGGACGAAACCGCGCCGCGGTAAACCGGCGCTCCCGGCAGCGTTTTCCACCGGAAAAAGCCCGCGTGCGGGCGATTTTGCGCCGGGCGGAGAATTGACACCGGACAGGCGCGGCGATATAATCTTTGGGAGTGAAACACCGCTTTTTCGCAAGGGCGCGCAGCGGAAAACCAGGCCGGAACTTCCGGCGGGCGCGCGGCGCTTTTTGCGCGAAACGCGGAGAAAAAACGCAGCATGAGGAGGAAAATCCATTGAACAAGCGCAGCAAGAGCATCGTCTGGCTTGTGGTGATCCTGCTGATCGTGGGCGTGCTGGGATACGTGGCGCTGTGCGGCCTGACCGTGGGCAAGTACAGAGTCAAGCCCCTGGCTTCTGCCATCAAGCAGGGTCTGGATCTGACGGGCGGCGTTTCCGCCGTCTATCAGGCAGCGGATTCGAGCAACGAGAATCTGGAAGCCGACATGGCCACGGTCATGGAGGTGTTCCGCACCCGTCTCGACGCGGAAGGCTATACCGAAGCCACGGTGACCCGTCAGGGCACGGACCGCGTCCGCATCGAGATCCCCATCAACGCCAGCCAGCAGGTGGACGATCCCAACGAGATCACCCAGTATTTGGTGGCGACCGCCAAGGTCACGTTCCTCGATAACGACGGCAACGTCATGTTCGAGGGCAAGGACATGGTGGACGTGAACGTGGTGGTGGATCAGAGCAACACCGAATACGCCGTTGCTTTTGAGCTGAGCGACGAAGCGGCCAAGACCTTTGCCGACGTGACGACCCAGTACGTCGGAACGGACAAGACCATCTCCATCAAGCTCGACGATACCGTCATCTCCACCGCCAAGGTGAGCAGCGCCATCACCAGCGGAAAGGGACAGATCAGCGGCGGCTTTGACTATGAATCCGCCAGCCGTCTGGCCAACCAGATCCGCTCCGGCGTCATGCCCATCGACATGGAAGAGATCGAAGTGCGCTCCATCAGCGCGACCCTCGGCGAAGGCGCTCTGGAAAAGAGCATCCTGGCCGGCGTGATCGGCATTGCGCTGGTGATGGTGTTCATGCTGGTGTTCTACCGCATGGCCGGCCTTGTGGCGGACATCGCCCTTTGCATCTACATGCTTCTGGTGTTCTTCGCGCTGGCCACCGTGCCCGGCGTGCAGCTGACCCTGCCCGGTATCGCCGGTATCATCCTGGCCATCGGCATGGCTGTGGACGCCAACGTCATCATCTTTGAGCGCCTGAACGAAGAAGTGGCCGCCGGAAAGTCCCTGCGCACCGCCGTCAAGTCCGGCTTCAAGCGCGCGTTCACCGCGATCCTCGACTCCAACGTCACGACCATCATCGCCGCGCTGGTGCTGATGTATTTCGGCACGGGCAGCATCAAGGGCTTTGCCGTGACGCTGCTGATCGGTATTCTGGCCAGCTTCGTGACCGCCGTGTTCGTCAGCCGCGGCCTGCTCAACCTCTTTGTCAATATCTCGGATAAGCCCGGCCTGTACAGCAGGAAGGTGCGCAAGGAAGGAGGGAAGGCGTAATGAATTTCACCAAGAATTTTAAGTATTTCGCCATTCTTTCCGCCGTCATCATTCTCGCCGGTATCGTAATGGCCTGCACTGTCGGGGCGAACATCGGCGTGGATTTCTCCGGCGGCACCCTCTTTACGCTGGAAATGGGTCAGGATTTTGACGTCAGGGACGTGACGGACGCGCTTTCCGCCAACGGCATTACCGACGCGCCCGTCGTCAAGAGCGGCACCACCGGCTCCGCCAAGACGCAGGCCGTTATCCGCCTCAAGGCGTTTGCCGACGACGTGCAGGAAAACGAGACCCGTCAGGCCATCGTGGATCAACTCAAGGAAAAGTATCCGAACGTTGAAGTGGCGGGCGTCGATCGCGTCGGTGCGGTCGCCAGCGCCGAGCTGATCCGCAACGCCGTCTTCTCCGTGCTCATCGCCAGCGTGTTGATCCTGATCTACATCTGGATCCGCTTCGAGCTGATGAGCGGCGTGGCGGCGGTCATCGCGCTGCTGCACGACGTGTTCATTATGATCTCCCTGACGATCATTTTCCGCGTGCAGATCAACAGCTCCTTCATCGCGGCTGTGCTGACCATCGTGGGGTATTCCATCAACAACACCATCGTCATCTTCGACCGCGTCCGTGAAAACACCAAGACCATGGGCAAGGCGAATAAGGGCGTGGCGGAGGACGACATCGTCAACGCTTCCATCAGGGGCACGCTGACCCGCTCCATCAACACCTCCATCACCACGCTGGTCACCATCGTGGCGCTGTATGTGCTGGGTGTGGATTCCATCCGCGAGTTCGCGCTTCCCATCATCATCGGTCTGGTGGCGGGCACCTATTCTTCGGTGTTCCTGGCCGCTCCCCTCTGGGGCCGCCTGCACCGCCTCCGCACGAAGAAGTCCAAGTGATCTGCCGGTCTGAAAAAGGCCCAGGAGACGGACTGTTTTTGAAGTTCTGATCCCGCCGGAAGATGCATCGCTCCGGCAGGGATGTTCACGACTGAAAAGGCCTTTCCGGCAGGAGGGAGCCCCTTTGCTCAAAAACGCGCACAGGGGTGACCGGCGGCGCGCCGTCCGGCAGCTCCTTTCGCTTCGGAAGGGCCTTTTTCCGTTAAAAATGCGAAAAACGAGCAGAGCGGTTTTCTGAAAAGTTTTTCGAGCCGCTTCAAATATCCTCGGAAAGCTATCAAAAAAATTTCGAAACAGGCGCAGAGCGTTTTGAAAAAGCCCCGGTTTTTTGAAAACCGGAAAAAGCGAATCGCCGTTTCGAAGAAGGTTCATCCCCAAAATCTCTTCGCAGCAGGACGCGCGGAGGGAAGAACGGAGTTTTAGAACGCGAAGCTGCGCGATCGAACAGCGGCGGCGTTCTACAAAACAGGGGCGGAAACAACGCCGTCCCTTTCTTTGGAAAACACCCGGCTATGCAGGGCGCGTGCGCCGGAAGCGATAAACAAACCAACAGGCGGTTCTGTCATGCAGGGCGGGAGCGGCTCTTCAAAAGGGCGCATCCGTTCCTTTTCGCAGACCGCACGAAGCAGAAAGGAGGACGGGCAATGATCGAATACCGGCAGAATCTGCCGCAGGGACGGCTGGAAAACGCCGCCGCCCTCGCCCGGGCGCTGAACATTCCGCCCATCATGGCGGAGCTGCTGTGCCGCCGGGGCTATGACGAGATCGAAAGCGCCAGGGCGTTTTTGAACCCCTCCGTGGACGGTCTGCACGACCCCTATCAGTTCGTGGGAATGCAGGACGCGGTGGACTGCATTTTTGCGGCCATGGCCATGGAGGAAAAGATCTGCATTTACGGCGATTATGACGTGGACGGCATCATGGCCGTGACCATTCTGGTGCGCTATCTCAAAAGTCAGGGCGCGGACGTCATGCACTATATTCCCTCCCGCCACACGGAGGGCTATGGGCTCAACTGCGCGGCCATGGAGAAGCTGGCCGAGGCGGGCGTGGGCCTGCTGGTGACGGTGGACTGCGGCGTGACGGCGCTGGAAGAAGTGCGCAGGGCGCAGGAGCTGGGCATGGAAGTGGTGGTCACGGATCATCATCAGTGTATGCCCGACCTGCCCGAATGCGCGGCGGTCATCAACCCGGCGCTGCCCGATCAGACCTATCCCTACCGCTCGCTTTGCGGCGCGGGCGTGGCGTTCAAGCTGGTGCAGGCGCTCGGCGGCCGGGACGCGGCGCTCTGCTATATCGATTACGCCGCCATTGCGACGCTGGCGGACATCGTGCCCCTGACGGGGGAAAACCGCATCATCGTGGCGGAAGGACTGCGCCGCATCAACCGCGGGCAGGGTGCGCTGGGCGTAAAGGCCATGCTGGAGGTGTCCGGCTACGGCAACCGCGCCGTGGAAGCCGGAAGCGTCAGCTTTTCCATCGCTCCGCGCATCAATGCCGCCGGACGCACCGGTTCGCCGGAAACGGCGCTGGCTCTTTTTTTGACGGAGGACCCCAAGGAAGCGAAAAAGCTGGCCGAAGAGCTGGACGGGGAAAACCGCCGCCGTCAGGCCATCGAGGCGGAGATCACCAAAGACGCCATGGCACACATCGCCGCAGGCGAAGCGGACGTGGTCAGGGACAGCGCCATCATTCTGGTGGGCGAGGGCTGGAATCACGGCGTGATCGGCATCGTGGCCAGCCGGCTGGTGGAGCGCTACAGCAAGCCCGTGCTGCTCTTTACGTCGGAGGACGGCGTGTGCGTCGGGTCGGGGCGTTCCGTGCGCGGCGTGCATCTTTTTGAATCGCTCAAGAGCATCGGCGACGTGTTCGTTCGCTTCGGCGGGCATGAAATGGCGGCGGGTATGACGCTTGAGCAGTCCCGGATGGAGGAATTCCGCCGCCGCTACAACGCCTATCTTCAGGAGAACGTTCCAAAGAGCACCTTTACGCCCAAAGCGCCCTATGACATGACCCTTGCGCCGCAGGAAATGACCCTGCCTCTTGCAGAAGCGCTGCGCGCCATGGCGCCCTTTGGCATGGGAAATCCGTCGCCGGTGTTCCGGCTTGAAAACGTCGTGGCGAAAAATCCCGCCGTCATGGGCAGCGAGAACCGGCATCTGCGGTTTTCCATCCAGCGGGACAAAGCGCCGCTCGGCTGCGTCGCTTTTTCCATGGGCGAACGGATGGCGGAGCTTTCGGACGCGCAGGTGGAAATGCTCTCTTCGCTCGAAGTGAACGATTTTCGCGGCGAACGGCGGGAACAGCTCATGGTCAAAAGCGTCCGTCCCGTGCTTCCCGCGCAGGTAAACTCCTTTATCGGAGAGAACAATTTCAAATTTCATGATGCATTTTTGGATACGGCTCTGTATAATAGGGAATGGAATCCTGCACAAATTTCGCCCTGCGAACGCTGGGCAGAGGTGTTTTCCGGCTGGATGCAGGAGGACCCGCAGGGTTCTGTGGCCATCTGCATGACCCCGGAAGGGGCGAGCGCCTTTCTTGGCGCCATGCAGGAACGGAGCCTTTCGGGAAAGCTGGACGTGCTTTTTGGCCGCGCGCAGGACGACCGGGCCTATAACGCCGTGCTCCTTGCGCCCCTTCCGGAAGCGCTCTCGGGCTATCGGCGCGTGCTGTTGATGGAGGACTACGACGGGCCGCTTTGTGCGCTTTGGGGCGAGCGGGCGGAAGAATTCTGCTGCGCGCGCGTTTCCATGGAGCCGTTTTTGGTGGAGACGCAGGCCACGCGGGAAATGCTCGTGCCGGTTTACAGCGCCATGCTGCGCCTTGGCGCGACGCAGACCAGCTTCCTTTCCAAAGACGCGTATTTTGAACAGCTTTCCAAGCTTTCCCCTGCACCGCGGCGGCTGCTGTCGCTGGGGCTGCGGGTGTTTTCCGAGCTGGGCTTTTTGTCCGCCGGGCAGGAAGGGGCGTTCCGCGTGAACGTTCGAAAAAATGCGCCCCGCCGCGATTTGAGCAAAAGCCGGACGTTTGCCGCGCTGGGCGAAGCGCTTTTGGCCTACCGGGAGACGAAACGGTTTTCCAATGAAATAATCAAATAAAAAGCAAAACGACGCGAATCCAAAGAGCAGCACCGCCTGCCGCCGAAAAAAACGGGGGCGCGGCGGTTGCTGTCCGTCTTTTTTACCCTCAGCTGACGAAGGCGTATGCGCCTGTGTCAGCTGTATGCACACAAACAAATCAGGAGGAACTTTCACCATGGATCTCAAGCAGTATATCCGAAATATTCCGGATTTCCCCGTGCCGGGCATCCAGTTCAAGGACATCACCACGCTTCTTAAAGATGCGGAAGCCTATCACGACGCCATCG
>JAEYFO010000277.1 GCA_023402915.1 Bacillota bacterium
GCGCACAGCGCCTTTTCGTTCCAGACGAGCGGAAACCGCGCGCAGATGCTTTTCGGCGCGCCCGCCTCCTGCAAAAGCATCCAGCCCTCGCCGAGCAGCCGCTCGACCGTCTCGTCCGGCTGCGCGCCGCCGTAGCCCAGATAGCGCAGCGTCTCTTCCCGATTGAGCTCCATGGCTATTTCCCGAAAATGGTCGAAAGATTGCTTACGATGGCCTGCGTCACGTCGGGCTTGTTCATCGTATAGAGATGAATGTGGTTCACACCGTTTGCGATCAGGTCGATGATCTGCTCCGTGGCGTAGGCGATGCCCGCCTGCTTCATGGAAGCGGGGTCGCCGCCGAACTTGTCCACGATCGCCCGGAAGCGCGGCGGCAGCGTCGCGCCGGAAAGCTGGCAGCTGCGGCGGATCATTTTGCCGCTGGTCACGGGCATGATGCCCGCAAGGACGGGCACCTCCACGCCCTTTTTCATCGCGCGGTACAAAAAGCGATAGAGCATGTTGTTGTCAAAAAACATCTGCGTCGTCAGAAAATCGCAGCCGCAGTCCACTTTCTCTTTGAGATGATCCAGATCGGCCTCAAAGCTGGACGATTCCACATGACCCTCCGGATAGCAGGCCGCGCCGATGCAGAACTTCCCCCGCGCCTTGACCTCGCGGATCAGCTCGGCGGCATAATGATACTGCTCCGGCAGCGGAAATTCCGTTGCGGCGGGAATATCGCCCCGCAGCGCCAGCACGTTTTCAATGCCGGCCGCTTCCAGCTCGTCCAGCACCTGTCCCACCTGCTCCCGGGTGGAGGAAACGCAGGTCAGATGCGCCAGCGCCGTTACGCCCAGCTGCCGCTCGACGGCGTGCGCCAGCTCCACGGTGTTCTTCGAGCGGCCGCCGCCCGCGCCGAACGTCACGGAAATGAAGGCCGGTTCGGACTTGGCGATCTCCGTCGCCGCGTTCCAAACCGTGTCAAAATCCGCGGTGGTCTTGGGCGGAAAAATTTCGCACGACAGCATGGGCCTGTCGGTTTGAAGCATCTGACTGATTTTCATGAGTTCCTCCTGTTCGTGTCAAAAAGCGTTTCCGCCCTGTTCGTTTCAAAAAAGTTTTATTCGTTCCAGCCCTTGCAAACGTCGATCCAGCCGCGGCTGCCCGAATAGGAAAACAGCTCTTCGCACGTCAATTCGATGGCGGAATTGCTGCTGCCGCAGGCGGGAAACACCGTTTCAAACCGCTGGAGCGACACGTCGGTATAGACTTTTACGCCCGTTTCCGGCAGCGCAAACGGACAGACCCCGCCGACGGCATGGCCGGTAAAGGCAAACGCCTCCTCCGGCGTGAGCATTTTCGCCTTCGTGCCGAACTGCTCCTTGTATTTATGGTTCTCGATCCGCGCGTCCCCTGCGGCCACGATCAACACGCATTCTTCGCCCACCTTGAACGAAAGCGTCTTTGCAATGCGCGCCGGGATCACGCCCACGGCCTGCGCGGCCAGCTCCACCGTTGCGCTCGAAACGGGAAACTCCCGGATATTGCCCTCTTTTCCGTATGCGCGGAAAAATTCTTTTACTTTTTCAATCGCCATAGGCTGCACCTTCTCTTTTTCTCGTTCTTTTGAATGTATACTTTTGTATGGTAACGCAATTTCTCTTTGGTTGCAAGCAGCTTCCCACAATTCACATAGGTTTTTCTGTTTTTTCCTGAAAAGCACAGCAGGCGAAACCCCGAAGGGTTTCGCCCGCTCGTCTTTTTTCGCCCTCAAAAGGCTTTCCGCAAAAAGCAGAAGGGATCGTCGATCGCATCGCCCCAGATCGCCCGCGCCCGCCGGAACATGGCCTTTGCGTGGATCCGGTCGTGCCAGAGGAAGCGCCGCAGCACTTTTTTCGGCGACCACTGCTCGTCGTAGCTGCCCACGAACACCGGGTTTTTCCAAAGCTCCGGCTGTTCTTCCAGCTGCTCGAGCGCAACGCGCCGCCCCTCCCAGATGTCCGGCAGGTTCTGCGCCTCCACGCCCACTTCGCCCAGATAATAGGCCGTCACGCCGTTGGTGTGGTCGTACATCTGGCGCGCCGTGCGGGGCACGGGGCCGTAAAAGCTCTCCCGCTGCGGAGAGAGCGGCCTGTCCTTTTCGGGGATGCTCTCGTACAATCGGAGAAAATCCCGCGCCGAACGCAGGGTCAGCTCCTTGAGCCTTCGGTATTCTCCCGGCAGGAAGGGCTTTTTTTCCGCCTCGAAGATCATATCGGAATCCGCGTCAGCGACCAGAAGACGGCTCTGCTTCCATTCCGTCACGTCCACGTCGAACGCGCCCTCTTTCGGGGCGGGAAAGACCGTTCCCTCCGCCCAGCGCGACCAGGACACCGCTTCCGCGCCCGCTTTCCCCTTGGCTTCCTCCAGAGAAGCGCCCCGCGCCGCCGCGCCGGGATAGTCCGGCAGCCACAGCAGCACTCCCACGTCGTTATATTCCATCGCAGCGCGTATGCGCATTCTCTTCCCCCCTTGCCGCAGCGTGCTGTTTTTTAGAGCACCTTTTCCAGCGCGATGTCGATCAGGCGCGTAAATTCCCCCCGCACCCGCTCGGCCGTTTCCATCACCTCAAGATGGTTGAGCGGCTGATCCAACACGCCCGCCGCCATGTTCGTGATGCAGGAAACGCCGATCGTGCGGATGCCGCAGTGGTTGGCGGTGATGGCTTCCGGAACGGTGGACATGCCGACCGCATCCGCGCCCAAGGTGCGGAACGCGCAGATCTCCGCCGGGGTCTCGAAGCTGGGGCCGAAATACATCAGATACACGCCCTCTTTGACGTCGATGTTCTCTTTTTTCGCCTCTTCGATGAGCTTTTTGCGCAGCGCCTTGTCGTAAACCTCGCTCATGTCGGGGAAGCGCAGGCCGAATTCGTCCAGATTCGGCCCGATGAGCGGGTTGTAGCCCGAATAGTTGATATGGTCGGAAATGGCCATGAGCGCGCCGCTTTCAAAAGACGTATTCACGCCGCCCGCCGCGTTGGTGATGATGAGGTTTTTCACGCCCAGCAGCTTCATCGTGCGCACGGGGATGGTCAGCTCCTGCTGGCTGTAGCCTTCATAATAATGGAAGCGGCCCTGCATGATGATGACTTTTTTGCCAAAGCGCGTGCCCATGACAAAGCGGGACTTATGGCCCTCCACGCTCGAAACCGGGAAGCCGGGAATGTCGGCATAGGGGATGATGATGGGATTTTCCAGCGTTTGTGCATAATCGCCCAGACCGCTGCCCAGGATCAGGCCGGTTTCCGGGGCAAAATCCGTCACAGAGCGAATGTAGTCCGCCGCGCCGTGAATGCGTTCGAGGATTTCCTGATTGCGTTGTTTCAGTTCCATGATGCTTCCTTTCTTTTGTAAAAGGGATTTGCTGTAAAAAAGGGGGGCTTCCGTTGGCAAAGGCGCCTGCGATTTCCGGCGTGTCCGCAGGGGTTACGGCTGCTCGAGGCGCACCCCCGTTTCTGTTTTTTTCAGGCGCGGATGTCGCCCCAGAAGGACGTTCCGATGTTCCACTTCTCCAGGCCGAAAAACTCGCACAGCGTGGCGGCGATGTCGGCAAACGTGGCGCGCACGCCCAGGTTGACGCCCTGCTTGAGGCTCTTTCCGTAGATCAGCAGCGGGATATACTCGCGGGTATGGTCGCTGCCGGGGAAATAGGGGTCGCAGCCGTGATCCGCCGTGAGGATGAGCAGATCCTCCGGCCCCATGGCTTCTTCGATGCGGGGAAGGTTTTTGTCAAAATACTCGATGGCCGCGCCGTAGCCCTCGCCGTCGTTGCGGTGGCCGTAGAGCATGTCAAAATCCACCAGATTGGTGAACACCAGCCCATTGACCGGCTCGCCCGCATAGCGCACCGTCGCCTCGATGCCGTCGTGGTTGTTGGTGGTGTGATCCACCTTCGTGATGCCCACCCGGCAGAAAATGTCCTCGATCTTGCCCACGCCGACCACGTCCATGCCGGCCTTTTCCAGCGCCGCCAGCACCGTATCCTTTTCCGGCGGCAGGGCGAAATCCCGGCGGTGTTCCGTGCGCTTGTACGCCCCGCTCGTGCCGACAAACGGCCGCGCGATGACCCGGCCCACCAGATTGTCGCCCATGAGCATCTTTCGGGCAATCTTGCAGAATTCATACAGCTGCTCGAGCGGGATAACCTCTTCGTGCGCCGCGATCTGGAACACGCTGTCCGCCGAGGTGTAGATGATGGGCTTTCCCGTGGCCACATGCTCGTCGCCCAGCCGC
Source organism: Bacillota bacterium (assembly GCA_023402915.1). Lineage (GTDB taxonomy): Bacteria > Bacillota > Clostridia > Christensenellales > CALWSW01 > JAEYFO01. Next base: position 4,256 of record JAEYFO010000277.1, read on the forward strand.
TGGATGATCTCCGTGCCGGAAGCGGTGCAGTTGCCCAGCGTGCCCCGGCCGATCTGCCGTTCAAACTCGTCCATCACCTCTTTGGGAAAGCCGTTCGGATACGTCCGAAAGGGCGTGTCCATCGTCAGGCCGGCGATCTCCCAATGGCCGCAGGTGGTGTCCTTGGCGTGCGTCTTTTCCGCCGCCTTGCCGTAGCAGCCGGTCACGCCCTCGCTGCCGCGGTAAAAGCTGGTCCCCTCGATCGCGCGGAAGCCCAGCTTGTCCATGTTCGGGGTGGTCAGCCCGCGATGAGAAACAATATGTCCCACG
>JAEYFO010000281.1 GCA_023402915.1 Bacillota bacterium
GGAGAAAACCGAAACACTCGAAAAAATCCGCCGCGGATTTTTTCGACACACAGAAAGGAGTTTCCCTTGAAAAAGAACATCAAATCCTACGAACTGAGGGAGCTGTACCTGAAGTTTTTCGCTTCGAAGGGACATGCCGTCATCCCCTCCGCTTCCCTGCTCCCCGAAAACGACCCCACCGTGCTGTTCACCACGGCGGGCATGCATCCCCTCGTGCCCTATCTGATGGGCCAGCATCATCCCGAGGGCAGGCGCCTGACCGACGTGCAGAAGTGCGTCCGCACCGGCGACATCGACGAAGTGGGCGATTACAGCCACTGCACGTTCTTCGAGATGCTGGGCAACTGGTCTCTGGGCGACTATTTCAAAGAGGACGCCATCGCCTACAGCTGGGAATTCCTCACCAGCCCCGAATGGCTCGGCCTTGACCCGAAGGATCTGTATTTCACCTGCTTTGCGGGCGAAGAGGGCATCCCGAAGGACACCGAAGCGGCGGCGATCTGGATGAAGCAGGGCGTTCAACCTGACCACATCTTCTTCCTTGACCGCAAGCACAACTGGTGGGGCCCCGCCGGTCAGACCGGCCCCTGCGGCCCGGACACCGAAATGTTCATCGACACCGGCAAACCCGCCTGCGGCCCGGACTGCTCCCCCGCCTGCTCCTGCGGCAAGTATCTGGAGATCTGGAACGACGTGTTCATGCAGTACAACAAGACTGCGGACGGCCAGTATGTGCCGCTGGCGCAGAAGAACGTCGATACGGGCATGGGGCTTGACCGCACGATCGCCGTTTTGCAGGGCGTGAAGTCCGTCTACGACACCGACGTGTTCGAAAAGATCCTTGCCAAAATTTCCGAGCTTTCCGGCAAGCACTACGGCGATTCCGACGAGATCACCAGGGGCTTCCGCATCGTGGCCGACCACATCCGCTGCTCGACGTTCATCATGGGCGACCCCCGCGGCATGAGCCCGTCGAACGTGGATCAGGGCTACATCCTGCGCCGTCTGATCCGCCGCGCCATCCGCTGGGCGACGAAGCTGGGCATTCCGGAAGGCCATCTGTGGGAAGTGTCCGAAGCGGTCATCGAGACCTATGCGCCCTATTATCCCGAGCTGACCGAGCGCCACGATTTCATCATCGAGCAGCTCAAGAAGGAAGAAGAGCGCTTCCAGGCCACGCTCAAGAAGGGCATCCGCGAGTTCGATTCCGTCGTCTCCAAGCTGGACGGCACGGTCATCGACGGCACGACGGCCTTCCGCCTGTACGACACGTTCGGCTTCCCCATCGAGATGACGGTGGAGCTGGCGGCGGAAAAGGGGCTGACCGTGGACACGGAGGGCTTTGAAAAGGCCTTTGCCGCCCATCAGGAGCTGAGCCGCGCCGGCAGCGAGCAGAAGTTCAAGTCCGGTCTGGCCGACACCAGCGTGGAGACCACCCGGCTGCACACCGCGACCCATCTGCTGCACGCCGCGCTGCGCAAGGTGCTTGGCGACGAAGTGGCGCAGAAGGGTTCGAACATCACCGCTGAACGCCTGCGCTTCGACTTCTCCTTCGGCCGCAAGATGACGCCCGAAGAGATCAAGGAAGTCGAGGATCTGGTCAACGACGCGATCCAGAAGCAGATCGACGTGGACTGCCGCGAGATGACCGTGGACGAGGCCCGCGCCGAGGGCGCCATCGGCCTGTTCGCCTCCAAGTACGGCGAGCGCGTCCGGGTGTACACCATCCCCGGCGTTTCCAGGGAGATCTGCTCCGGCCCGCACGTTGCCAACACCAGCGAGCTGCATCATTTCAAGATCCAGAAGGAACAGGCTTCCTCCGCCGGCGTGCGCCGCATCAAGGCCGTTTTGGACTAAGGATCGATAAATAAGCCCCCCTCAACCGGCGGGGCGGCATAAGAACCGTTGACAGCCACAGCAGTTTGGTTTGAACCGCTGTGGCTGTTGTCGTATCCCGTCCGGCTCTGTGATAGCATGGGAGCGTCAGCGTTACAAATCGATTTTTATACCGGGGAGAGCAGGGATGCAGATCAGTCAGTTTTTTATCAGCGGAGACGTCAAGGGGGCCATTGCCTATATGCGCGAGCACGAGGAATTCAAGGATATTCTTCCTGCGTATACGGCGATTTTTAAAAATTGCGAATACCGCACATATGAACTTCCCGGCCATCTCAACGACGTCCTGCGGCTGTATCAGATTTATTTTCGGGACGTGTTTTATTGCGGCTGCCCGGAACCGGAGGCCGCGGACAGGCTGCGAACGCAGCTGAGGGTGCTTCTGAAGCTGCCGGATGCGGCAGAAGAACTGCTGGCGGAGCGACTTCAAGCGATGTTTGAAGCGGAGGGCTATCACGCGCTTTTCGGGAAAACGCAGGGATATTACGGCCCGTATCTCTGGCGGGACACGGTTCCGGCCGTCTACCGCGTCGAGCTGCCGGGCGGCACGGCGGAATACGCCGTCAACATTCTCAAGGGCTTCGTGTTTCGAAGCTGGATGGATCATCTGACCTTCGGCCGGTACGGATCAACAGTCGCTGCCCTGCATTCAGGCGCGGGCGCTCGCGCTGTTTCAGGCGCATACAAAAGAGCTGGAAGGAGGGAGACGTTAGGGAGACGTTAGGGAGACGCTGGGGGAACTTTTTTGAAAAAAAGTCCCCCCAGACCCCCCTCAAAAAACTTTCAAAAATAAAGAAACAGCCGGAGAAGGATCCGGCTGTTTTCTGATGAAGGGGAGAAAAAAGAGCGCCGAAGGGCAAAGCAGCTGCCGCCTATCGAGGATCGGCGGGAACGGCTCGTAGGTGATGCGGTTTTTTTCAGAGCGATTTCTTTCAAAAGGGTAAAAAATCCTGCCCGCGCAGAAATTCTTTTCCGAAAAACGGGAGGCAACCTTTTCCGTGCTGAGCAGCTTTTTCAACTGCTTCAACCTTCCTCCGTCCCCTAACCGCTCCATCGGAAGAAAAGCTCTTCGGCTCTGGTTTTTCTCTTTTCTTTGAAAGTTTTTGAGGGGGTTTGGGGGGACTTTTTTCAAAGGTCGTCACCCGCAAGGGTGACATGCTTCCTTGCTGAAATGCCAAATTTTCAGCAGGAAAATTTGGTAAAAGTCCCCCCAACGCCTCCCCTTACTGGATCGCCCCTTCGAACGTCTCGACCGCCGTGCCGTTGTCCTCGGAGATGACCAGCATCACGTAGCGGCCCTTCGTGACCACCTTGCCCTGCTGGGCCATTTCGTAGGGCTCGGGCAGATAGCGCTCAAAGGACTGCTCCACGTCCTTTCGATAGGCTTCGAAAGCCTCGGCGATCTTCGCCGCGTCGTCCGCCGTCTTGCCCTCGGCCAGCAGCAGGTTGTCCGCCGTGACCATCATGTTCGTGTTGAAGGAATGATCCGCCAGCCACTCCGTGTCCAGCCCGGTGCGCTCCTTGAAGTATTCCAGCTCGTCCGGATCGTCCAGATCCACCCGGTTCGTCATGGCAAATTCCACTTTGCCCATGATGTCGTCCGCCAGTTCGTCCATGGTCATGGACGCTTTCAGATCGGAACCCGAACCGCCCGCCGCGCAGGCCGAGAGGGCAAACAGGGCGCTCAGCGCCAGAAGCATCGCGAGAAGAGTCTTTTTCATGGTGCAAGGTTCTCCTTTTTCCCGGCTGTGCGCCGGGTTTTTCTTTGGGAAATTTTGGGGTGATTTTGGACGCTTCGCGTTTTTCAAAAGACTGTTTTGGCTGTTTTGCAACCCGTTTTTCGAAGGATTCTAAAACGCTGCCATAAAAACCGTCTCAAACCGTCTTTTGCGCCCGATCAACCCGCCCGCTTTTCTTTTCCCCCGTTTTGACGAAAAACTTGCCGGAAAAGTTCCCGCGCAGCGCCCTTACCTCCCGTCCGCCGCGCCGGGCAGCGTCACAAACCGCGGCGCGTGGCCGGTGCGGGGCAGACAGGTTTCAAAAAAATCTTTGGAAGAAAGGGCGATGGTCGCCGTGTTCACGCCCGGATGCACCAGCAGCGTTTCGGCCTTTTTGAGGTCCTCGTCAAGAAGCAGCTCCACTGCGTTCTGCCCGTCCCACAGCAGGCCCATCGGCCCGATCGCGCCCGGATGGCAGCCCAGATAGGCCAGCAGCTGCTCCTCCGGCCCGAAGGACAGCCGGGAAACGCCCAGCTGGCGGGAAATGTCCGCCGTGCGGAAGGGCTTGTCCCCATCGATGACCAGAAGATAAAACTTCGTCTTTTGCCGGTTGCACAAAAACAGATTCTTGCAATGGCTCGTGCCCGCGCCAAAGCCGTGGGCGCGGTCAAATTCCGCGCACTGCTCCATGGTATAGGCCGGCTCGTGCTGATAGGCCGTAAAGGGCACGCCCCACGCTTCGAGCGTGCCGTAGACTTTTTCTTCTTCCTGCGTCCGTGCTTCGTGTTCCATGATCTTTCGTCCTCCCGACGGATTTTTTGGGTCAAAAATTAAAAATCGTTCGAAAATTCGATTTTCTTTTGGACGGGGTATCTTGTGTTCCTTTTGGAAAGCTCTACCAGTTCTTGTGGCAGAACTTCCTTTCGGTTTTCCACACTTTCCACAGGATTTCCCCAGATTTTTGTGGATAAGTGCGGTTTTCTATCCACAGGCTGTGGAAAACTCCTGTGGCTCTGGCCGGTGCGCAACCGTTTTTCCCCGAAAAACGGCAGGATCAGCCGTTCTTCTCAGCGCGGCGCGGCTGTGGACAACTGCGGCAGGTTTTCCACAAACGTCCGCAGCCGGTCGATGCGCAGCGTTCCGTTCCAATCGTAGGCCGGGCTGTTGACGATGCGGCTTTCTGGCAGCCCTGCCTCGGCCGCCTGGAGGCGGGAATGTTCCACACAGCCCACCCGCTCCGGCCGGTGCGCGTCGCTTTGCAAAATGAAATACGCGCCCTCTTCCATGGCGATGCGGAGGAGCGCCGGATCGAGGCCGTGGGTGTTGTTGATCTCCAGAACCACCCCCAGCCGCGCCGCCGCGCGCGCCACCGTCCGGACGTCCACCGGTACCGCGTCGCCCGGATGGGTCAAAACGTCCACCGGATAGCGCTCCATGGCCCGGCAGACCGCCTTCGTCATGGCCTCTTCGCAGCGCGCCGGGTGAAGCAGAGCCTTTTCCCAGAACCCCACCGCCGCGCCGCTGGTGGGCAGCACGCCGCGATGATAGCCAAAGAGCATCACGTCGGGCGCAAAGGGCATTTTTTCCACGTCCAGCCGGCCGTCCCAGTCCATAAGATTGGCCTCCACGCCCAGCAGGGCGACGCGCGCCCCCGCCCGGTCGTTTTCCCGGTCGATGTCCTGCCGGAGTTTGGGGTACCAGCGGGGCTTCACGCCGTAAATGCCGTGCCCCGGCCCGTGGTCGCTGATGGCCACGCCGATGCCCTTGTCCCGGGCGGCGCGGACGTTTTCTTCCACCGTGCCCTTGCCGTGTCGGTGGCGGCTGTACAGGGTGTGGGTGTGAAGATCCATGGTAATGCACATTGTGTGTTCTCCTTGCAGCCGGTCTGCGCCATCTTCTGGCGGGCGGGCTGCTTTTTTGACTTTTTTCAACGTTTCAAAACCGGCTGTTCAAAAAGGCTTCGGCTGTTTCTGCCGAAAGCACGGCGAACGGCCAACGGGAATGCTTCAAAGCCGTTCCGAAAGTTTCCCAAAGCTGCTTTCAAAGCGCGCCGAACCTTCCCAGATCTGACCGAAAGTTCGCCGCCGCTGCCTTTTTGATTATACCACATCGCGCGCGCAGAGAAAAATGGCTGCGGGCGGAATTGTCCGGAAGGAAGGCTGAGTCCGGCGGGGCCGGTTTTTTCTCCTTTCGGAACGCCCGGCTGAGTTCCCTTCCAACCGAAGAAACCGCAGGTATTTTTGTTTTTCCCAAAAATTTTTCTTTCCCCTGCGGGAATTTTCCCCGCTCCCGTTTTATCAGGCAAAACGCCAAAACATCCGGCGGCGGGAACGTTTCTTTCTTCCCGCCGCGCCCAAAAGGAGGAGCTTCGCCGTGAAACAATGTCCGCGCTGCAAGAGCGCCGCGCTCTATGAAGATTCTGCCGCCGTTTGCCCGGACTGCGGGACGCAGCTGGTGTTTTACCGCCCGGAACCCGCCGAAGAGCTGCGCTGGGACGACCTGTTCTCCGGCGCGTGGGACGAACCGGCGGATTTTTGGCAAACCTCGCAGACCTCGCAAACGTCCCGAACAGGACGACAAAACGGCCAAACCGCCGGGACTTCTCAAAAAACCGGCCGGCAGCCCTCTTCCGGCCAGACTGCCCGGCGCACGGGCGCGGCGCAGGCCGGCGCGTCCGCCTCTTTCCGCCAAAGGGCTGACGCCGCCGGACAAAGCCAGCGCAAAACCGGCGCGGCGCAGGAGGAAGAACGCTCCGCCCGCCAGCGGCGGCGCGACGCCCGTTCTGCCGGACAGGGGGGCACGGCGGAGCGCCCCTTTGAGCGGCAGGAAGGGCGGTACGTGGTGCTGCGGGGCCGGGTGACGGAGGTAACGCCCGGCGTGACCCGTTATCAGAGCCGCCTGCACAAGCTCTTCAATTCGCTCTTTCGCGGCGAGCCCTATCAGTTTGCACACGGCACGTACCGCTGCGTGTTCTGGATGGAGGAGGAGAGCGAACGGTTCTCCGAGCGCTCCCGGCAGCTGGTCTATTACGGCGACATCGAAGGGCTGGTGGCGCCCGGCTACCGCATGACGGTGCGCGCCCGGCCCCGGGGCGGGGAGCTGGTGGCCCGCTCGCTCTACAACGACGATCTGGAGCAGGACGTGCGCGGCCGCGCCCAGATGCCCGCGTGGCTGGTGTGGATCCTGACGCTGGCCGTGCTGGCGCTGGCGGGCAACCTCATCGTTGGCGCGGTGCAGTTCCTCTCCGCCAGCCGTTCCGTCCTCGGGATGCTGCTGCTCGGCTATCTGGCGTGGCGGCTGTTTTTCCGGCGGCGCCGGCGGCGGTATTGAGCGGGCAGGCAGGGCTGCTTTTTGAATTTGAATTTTGAAAAAGAGAAAAAATCCGCCCGGCGCTCCGCTTTGAAACGCCATTGACAGCAGCGTTTTCAAGGCTTTCCCAAAAAACGGCGCGGCGGCGGTTTGACCCGCCGAAAGCACCGCGCCCTCTCCAAACCTTTCAAAACGTTTCAAAAAGGAGGGAGCCTTCATGGCAAACGCCTACGCCCAACAGGGCAACGCCGCGATCGCCGAGGCGCAAGCGCTGCTTTCGTTTCTTGAACGGCGGGCGCTGCTCGCGGCAGACGGACGGCGGCTTTCGGGCGCACCGCCCACGCAGCCGCCCACGCCGATGGTCTTTTACCGCATCGGGGGATTTTTCGAAAAAGGCGCGCGGGAGGACACGGAAAAGAGCCTGCTCGCCCTGGGAAGGTCCGTGCTGTCCGCCGCCCGGCGCAGCGCGGCAAAAACGGCGTTCGCAGCGGCGCGCTTTTGCGGGGAGACTGCGCTGTTTTTCGGGATGGAAAGCGGCAAAAACGGCTGTGCGCTGCGGCAGGCGCTGGCGGGAAGCGATTTGAACCTTTCAATGGAAAACCGCTTTCTCGACCGGCGGACGCTCCGAGCGCTCACGGCGCACGGCGCGCTCCTTTGCGGCGGCGCGCCCGAAGCGCTCTGGCTGGACGAGGTGTTTTCCGCCATGGGAAACGAGGACTTCCTGCTTTTGGCGGTCGCTTCTCCCCTGTCGGGAGAGACCTGCCTTGCGCTGGAAGAGACCGCCCGGCAGGAGAGCGAACGCTTTCGCCCCTGGCGCACGATCTCCCGCTCCATCGGCCGGGACACCCGCCGCACGTTCGACCGCCCCGCGCCCGGCGTGGACGCGCTGCTTCGCGCCCTGTCCCGGCTGGAAAAGCGCTTTGCCGCGGGCGGACGGGAGGGGCTGTTTGAAACGGCGCTGTGGTGCTGCGCCAGGGAAGCGCCGGTTCTTCGAAAGCTGACGGCTGTGCTTTGCGGCGCGCTGCGGGGCGACCCGGAAGTTCCCGGCAGCCGTCCCGCCGCAGTGTTCTGCACGCCGCCCTCCTTTGAAAACGGGCTGACCCTTCCGGCGCTTTCCCTGCCCGGCGGCGGCGCGTTTTCCGCAACGCCCCTTGCCGGCGGCCTTTGCACGCTCCAAAGCGAAAGCGCGCTTTCGGCGCTGTTCTGCCTGCCACGGGAGCAGTCCCCCGGCTTTGTCCCCATCCGGCAGCAGCACGGCTTTGCCGACCGCCAGCTGTTCGACCAGACCCCGCCCCCCGCCTGTGGCCGGACGGCGCAGCTGGGGCGGGTGCTTCCCGCCGGGCTCCCCTACCGGATCGATCTGGACGCCTTCCGCTCCCACGCGCTGGTGGCGGGCATCAACGGCGCGGGCAAGAGCAACACCACCAAACAGCTGCTCTGGCGGTTTCATGAAGCGGGCGTTCCCTTTGGCGTGATCGAACCGGCAAAGAAGGAATACTGGGCGCTCATCGGGCGCATTCCCCTTCGGCTGTATTCGGCGGGCGACGACGGCGAACCGCTGCGCTTCAACCCCCTCTGTCCGGCGGCGGGCGAGCTGATCGGCAACCACATCGAAGGGCTGATGCTGGCCTTTGAGGCGCAGTCCTTGATGGAATCCCCCCTGCCGGAGGTGCTGCGCGGCCTGCTTTCGAGCACGTACCGGGAGTTCGGCCTCGACCCGTCCGCCCGGATGCCCCGGGGCGTGCGCGCGCCCACCCTTTCGGACGTGGCGGCGCGGGTGGAACCGTATATCAAAGCGCACACCCAATACAGCGACCGGGTGCAAAAGGACGTGCTTTCCGCCACAAAGGTGCGCATCGAGAGCCTGCTTGCCGGCGCGCCGGGGCGGATGCTTTCCACGGGCGAGCCGCTGGACGTTGCTGCGCTGTTTTCGGAAAATTTCGTCATCGAGCTGGACGATCTTTCGGGCAAGGCGGAAAACTTTGTCACAAGCGTCCTGATGCTGCTCTTTAACGAATCCCTCCGGGCGCAGAAGGAGAGCGGCAAACTGGAACGGGTGCTGCTTTTGGAGGAGGCGCACCGGTATTTTCTCAAAGCGCCCCAGACCGGCGGCGAAAACGGCACGGGCTCCTTTCAGACGGCGGCGTATTTTTCCAACCTGCTCTCCGAAATCCGCGCCCACGGCACGGGGCTTATGCTGGTCGATCAGCGGCCGGGCGAGCTCAACGGCAACGCCATCGCCAACACGGCGGTCAAGATCGTCCACGCGCTGGCGGCGGAACCGGACGCGCAGGCCGTGGCCTTCTCGCTCGGGCTGAGCGACGCGCAGCTTTCTCAGCTCCGCCGCCTGAAAAAGGGCGAAGCGCTCCTGGGCCAAAGCGGGGAGGACAATGTCTGCCGGGTGCAGATCGACCTGTGGAAGGACGCGCCCCAGCAGAAAGACCCGCTTCAAAGACCCCTCTGCGCCTGCACGATGTGCCCGGCGCTGCGGCGGTGCGCGCGTTCCGGCCTGCCCCAAAAGCTCGATGGAGCGGAGCTGGATTTTGGCCGGACGGCGCTGCGGGGCGCGGTGCGGGGCTTTGACGCGCTGGGCGAAGCCGCCGCCCTGCTGGAACATCAGCTTTCCGCGGCGGCGAAAGCGCCCCTGTCCCGGGCGGAGCGGCTGTGCGCCGCGGGGCTGCTGCTTTCGGACATCGACGGGTCGGCCGGGCTGTGCCGCAGCGTCCTTCGCCGCTGGATGGCGGAGTACAACCGGCCCGCGCGGCGGTGAGCGCAGCGTTTTTTTCAAAAAAGCTCAAAAAAAGAAGCCGGGCGCGGCAAATCCCGGCTTTCAAAGTTTTTCAAATTTCAAAATCGAAAGGAGCGGTACGGATGGCACTGGACAGCGGCGGCGACGGCGATGAGATCCTCGGCGGCGACAGCGGCGAAGGCGATTTTGACGAAGCAGGCGGCGCGCTTGACAGCGGCGGCGAAACGACGGAAACGGCCGAAACGGGCGGCCATGGGCAAGGCGTCGGCGGCCGTGGCGGCCCGGAGGGCGGCTTTTCGGAACGTTCCGGCGGCAGAGCGATGGACAGCGCGGGCGCGCGCGAAGGGCTTCGAACGGGCGCGTCTCTCGACCGGGGCGAAGCGGACGGGCGGGGCGGCCTTGAAAACGGTCTGTTCGGCCTGCATAATAGAGGAAACCTCGAGCGCGGCTCCCTCGACGCGGGCAGGCAGGAATATAGCGCCGCCCTTTCGGACGTCAAGGCGAATTATTCCCTTTCCCCGGAGAAGCTCCAAGCGCTGGAAAGCAGGGAAGCGCTTTCCAGGGTGCGGACGCTCTCATCTGAAAAGTATCAGGCGGAATTTCCCGGGCAAAGCCCGCGGGTGCTGGGCTGTCACGACCCGGAAACGGGCGCGCTGACCTTTCGCGACACGGGCGACCGGGAAGCGCTGCGGCACGTGGCGACGCACGAGGTGATGCACAAAGCCTCCTACGGCGAATGCACGGAGACGGAAAACGGCACAAAGCTGCTTGCTTCCGGCCTGCGGCGCACGGAGGCGGACGAAAACGGCAGGGTGCTCGGCAGCAAAAACCTCTGTTTCAACGAGGGGCTGACCGAGCGGTACACCATCGATTCCCTTGAGCGCCGGGGCGAAACGGAGTCTGTCGAGGCGGTGACGGCCTACGTCGAAGCGCGGCAGACGGCGGAGCAGCTGGGGAGCATCGTGGGAAACGACAGGCTGGAAGCGGCGTATTTTCGCGGCGAGCTTTCCGCGCTGGAAGCGGAGGTAAACCGGCTGGCCGGGGAGGACGGCAGCTGGAACCGATTGAGCGGCAGTCTGGACGCGCTCTACAACGCCGAAACGCTCGAAGAGCAGACCCGGGCGCGCACACAGGTGCAGGCAATTCTTTATCGAATCGAGGCGCAGAAGAATCATGAAGCACGATCTTGAACAGGATTTTGACGGAAGGGTTTCCAAGACAGGCGCAGCGTCCGGCGGGACTGTTCCCGCCAACGCGGGACTGGCCGAAAAGGAAGCGGCGCTCGCCGAACTGGCGGCGGGCATTCTTCAGGAAGCGGACGAAGAGGGGCGCTGCAGCGCGCTGTATTCCCGCGGATTTTTCAAGGGCGTGGCGTTTTGCATCCACGCCAACGGCTTTGCGTCCTTCCTGCCGGACGACCGGCCGGAGCAGGAGCGGGCGCTGCGGCGCTTCCTCGCCCCCTATTTGCGGCAAACGCCCCAGGAGATCGCGGACGGGATGGTGCTCTACGAAGCGCGCAGCCAGCTTTTGACGGTTCGGGCAGCCTGCCGTCAGGCTGCCCGGGCGCGGGAGCAGCGGGGAATTATCCTGCCCGCCGCCGACGAGAAGGCGCTGCATCACAGGCTGCTTGCCGCCGCCGCGCCCTTTGCCGCCGCCAACCGGAAGGGCTGGAGCGCGCTAGATTTTTCCGACGCGGAGGCCGACCTCGCCTACGCCGCCGGGCGGACACAGGGGCGCGGGATGATGGGG
>JAEYFO010000320.1 GCA_023402915.1 Bacillota bacterium
TTTTTGCCTTTTGAGGTGTAGCCATGACAAAACCGATTGAATACACCGGCGCACGGTTGTACCACAAGCACGGCTATACCGGACAGGGTGTCGTGATCGCGGTCATGGACACCGGTGTACAGCCACACCCTGATTTGACGCTCTTGGAGGGTTGGGGCGACAACGGCTGGAACCCGCATGAGGACACACACGGCCATGGAACACACGTCGCCGGCATTGCGGCTGGGGCGCGTTACGGGGTCGCACCGGGAGCGAAAATTTTGCCCGTTAGAATCTCCGAAAACGGCCAATCCAACACCTTCGCGATGGCGGCGGCGCTGGAATGGTTGATTCAGTGGCGCAAGAGCCACAAGGAACGGCTGGTGGTGAACATCAGTTTCAGCGGCACGGATTCGCCCAATGTGCGGGCGGGTATTAATGAACTGGTGGCGCTTGACGTTCCGGTTTGCGTAGCTGCCGGAAATACGGGTGGGGAACTGTCGGAAATTGCTGACTATGATGCGCCCATCGTCGTAGCGAACCTCTCAAACGGTACGCACTTTCACGCCACTTCGTCCTGTCGCGGCAAACAGACCGACTGCTGCACCATCGGCACAGAAGTCTACAGCTGCTCTCATCGCGGCGGGTACAGCTATATGACCGGCACGTCCATGGCGTCGCCTGCCGTGGCCGGGATGATGGCGCTGATTTTATCCCGCTGGCCGGAAGTTTCCGAGGCGGACGCTTACCGTGAGCTAATGAAAACCGGCGTAGACGAGCTGGTCAAGTGCCGGGACGGCAGGCATTATATCCCGTATGTGTCCTTCAACCATGTGGCGTGGGAGGAAAATGAGAATGACCGAAAGGAGAACGACAACGTGAGACAGACGGCGAAGATCACCGGTGTGCGCAAGGGCTACAAGCTGATTGTGCGCGGTGAGCCGAACAGCGTGTCCGGCAAGGCCGGAAACGTGCAGAACGGCGACGAGATCGTGGCCATGAGGACGGACGGCGCGTGGCGGGAGATTGCCTTTGCGGGCAGTAAGAAAAAAGCTATCGTCGGCTGGGTGAACGCTAAATATGTGGAGGTGACGGAGTAATGGCAGTACGGATGTATACCAAAGACCAGCTGGATAAACAGCTCTCGCCGCACTACAAGGTGCGGGATCTCTGGTCGAATCCGAGATACAGCAAGATCAAACTGGACGACCGGCTGCCGGACATTCTGGAGCAGTTCGGGGCGCATTTTGGAGCGTTCCCGCGGCTGAGAAACAAATACGTCGGTACGGAACGGTATGAAATGGTACGTTCGGCGGGCTATCGCGATCCGGCTATCGACTGGACGGGCAGCAAAAAGTCGCAGCACTGCTTCGGCAAGGCGCTGGACATCGAGATCCCCGGAGTTCCGGCGTACCGGCTGGCGCAGTTTGCCGAGACGATTCCGGCCATCGGTGGTATTGGTCACTACTATGTGACGGCAGAACCGGTAGATAAATGCGAGCATATCCACATCGACGTGCGCGCAAGGCTTTCTCCGGCACGTTGGGGCCACCAGAACAGGACGAGCGGGTGTAACATCCCGACGTTCGGCGGTATCGCAAAAACGCTGAAAAAGGGCCATCAGGGGTGCGCCGTGCGGCTGCTGCAAGATTTTCTGAATCGCTGGGCGAAAGAAAGCGGGCTTTTGCAAAAAATGCAAAAGCTGGCACTGGACGGGGACTTCGGGGCGAAAACCGAGGCGTTGCTCAAGTACTACCAGCAGAAAACCGGCCTGAAAGCGGACGGCAAATATGGCCGGAAAACGAATGAAAAGGCCAACATTTTCGACTGGTGAGGGAGGGAAGTGATGAAGATCGACGTGCAGAGCCTTGTGGTGATCCTGGGCCTTGCGGGCACGGTGGGCGGCATGATCGCCGCGCTGTTCCGGCTGTTTTCGCGCTTCGAGCGCATGGAAAAGCAGGCCGCGCACCGCAAGGAGGACAGCGAGATTTTGCTGCGGACGCAGCTGGGCGTGCTCGAAGGGCTGATCGAGCAGGGCTGTAACGGCCCGTGTAAACGGGCAAGGGAAGAGCTGATCGCCTATATGGCGGAGAGGTGAGGGAAATGAAGAAAGCGATGCTGAGCCAGCCGATGGCTGGAAAGACGGAAGCTGAGATCGTTGCGACGCGGGAAGCGGCCATCAAAGAACTGGAAGACAGGGGCTTCGAGGTCATCAACACGCTGTTTACCGACGAATGGTACAGCAAGGAGAAAATGGAGGAACGCGGCGTGGTAAACATCCCACTGTGCTTTTTGGCGAAATCGCTGGAAAACATGAGCCTGTGCCATGCGGCGTATTTTGCAAAGGGCTGGGAATTTGCCCGCGGCTGCAAGATCGAGCATGACGCGGCTGCGGCTTACGGCCTTGAAATCATCTATGCGGATTAGAAAGGAGAAAACCATCATGACGAAAACCAACTGGAAACTCTGGCTCAAGGCGGCGGCTGTGCGCGCCGTCAAGACGATCGCGCAGACCGCCGTGGCCACCATCGGCACCACGGCTGCCCTCTCGCAGGTGGACTGGGTGCTGGTCGCAAGCAGCGCGGCGCTGGCGGGCGTGCTGAGTCTGCTGACCTCGATCGCGGGTCTTCCCGAGGTCAAGGCCGAAATCGAAGAGTGAAACGACAAATCCCCCGGAGCGGAAGCTCCGGGGGGTTTTTGTCGTTTATTCTGTGAAAGAAGCGTCTGCCTCAGAAGTCTCGTTCTTTCGTGCGGACAAAGGAATCGCGTCAAGGGAATTCTTATCGGCCAAATTATTGAATACTTCAATAAACTTATCAATAAAGGAATCTACTTCCGCACGATGTTCACTGCACCAAAAGTCAAACAGGCATTCTTGACCTCCTAAAGATTCAACTGCCTGAGCATACCAACATTTAAGCTCTACGGACTTGTATTTCTTTACTTCCAAAGGCCATGAGTTAAAGCATATATCATATATGAAGTCCGGATTCTGTGAGAACGAACTGTGAAATCTGTTAAAAACCTCCGTGTTTTTCAACAATTCAAAGAGGGCTTTTTCAATCGTAAGCGGAAGAAAAAGGATATTTCCAGCTTCATCAATGACTTTTTTCCTTTTAGAATATTCGTCCTTTGATTCCAGAACATCCCCATCAAGTACAATCAAATTATTTCTGAATTCGGGAACTTCCTTTTCCACGAGATGGACATAATTAGACCAGCCCAAGTTAATATCAATAAAAGACATGTACGAATCTAAATTGATATTTAATGCAGCGGACAGAATGTGCTGCAAAAAAGCAGAAGCGCGAGCATCTTCGCAGTAGATACTAATCTTATCATTTTTTGAATAAATCGCAAGATTGATATCCGCTAAGACCCGGTTCAGATCGGCGCTGGTCGAAATGTTTTTGGCCATGATCATACGCTCTCCTTCTATGTAGTGCGGTTCCAAATATACTATGGAGCTATCGTATGCAGAAGGAGGAAGATTTATTCCCCTATCAATTCTTTCGTCGCGCTGATATTTGTTTACACGCTCCAAAATGATAGGAGAATGCGTTGTGAATACAATTTGAATTTCGAATTTACCTGCCGATTCCCATAAATATTTAACTAACTTCTGTTGAGAAAAACCATACAATGTTGAATCAAGCTCATCAATCAAAAGAAGGCCGCCTTGATAGGACTGACCGTACTGTTCTTTCAGTCGCTTAAATGAAAGAACAGCCAGAATAATTCGTGCGACATTCCCTTCTCCGGCAGAGTTTGTAAAAATATCGTAGGAAGCATTACTCACGCCTGCAAATGTTTTAGAAGATGAACCGCGCTCAAGTCCAACTTCGGGCTCCCCTTTTATATGCTGGATACTTAAAATGCTTCGATAATTGTCAATGCAATATTCAAGCTCATCAGAAGTAAGGGATATGGGCACAGATTTTGTTTTCTTTGATTCCCCAATAGGAAAAAGTCGGCTAAGGCTTAAAAAATAAACTGGAAGTTGAATATATCCCGCTCCGCGTGAGTGATCTTTTCCGGCCCAAAATCGCAGAGTCGGTTCTTTTCCGGGTTGACGGCGGGCGATACTTTCAAGGGTATAGCATCCCCTCGAATAGATATGCCTGTTCAAATACAATGTCCATTTGTGATCGCCAATAATATCGTGAGCGGGAGAAATTTTGAATTTTTCGCTAAATTGCGATCGGAAATTGTATCCGTCAATCGTTTTGCACCCATACATAGGGCTTTCTTTGGAAATCGTAAAAGGTTGACTGATCATTCCCAAGAGGGTGCTTTTTTGCGTTGCATTCCGGCCGGAAATCGCAGTAATGCGTTTTCCCAAACAGAATGAGGTAGGACGTTCGAAGGAGCGGAATTTTTCTATTTCAACACGTTCGATAATCATGCTGCACCTCTATGCTCGTAAATTGATTTTGATTCTGTGGTCTGTCAGTTGCTCCGTAGACGGGCAACTGCGCAAATCAGAAAAAATCATCAGTTCTGACGCAGTTCCCTTGTTTGCAGCACTGTAAGTCAGATCAAAATGCCGCATTTCGTAGGTGTGATACATCGCAACAATTTGTTCCACATCGTCATAAGTAATGATCCAAGGCGAAGTGATTTCAGTTGTAATTACGTCACAAATTCGTTGGTGATCCGCAGGAACGAAAAAATTTTTGTACAGTTTCTGCCCCTTACGGAAATATGGAGGATCGAAATAGAAAAAGAGATTCCCAGAAAAGGAAGGTACGTAATTACGTAAAAAGCTAATGATGTCCTTATTGTATATAGAAATCTGATCCCTAACACGGGCTATCACCCTGATTTTTGAGATAATTGCCTCTTTATCGAACCGGGCATCAATTTTCCAGTCTCCCTCTTGAGCGTATCCACCAATCGGGCCAGCATTTAGAATTCCGGAACGATTAGTGCGGTTAAGAAATAAAGTAGCAAATGCCAACTCAAGGGAATACGAAGTTGCAGCAGAGTAAATTTTCCGTTGCTTGTACCATTCTTCGATTGTAATTGGCGTCTTGGAAATCAACTCTATCAGAGCAGCTGGTTCTTGTTTTACAGCACGCCAAAAAGAGTAGATTGCTTTGTCGTAGTCGTTTATTATGATACGTTCTACCGCACCAGCAAGCAGAAGCGAAAGCGCCACACCAGCACCTCCGGCAAACGGCTCCACATAAGTGCAGTTTTCTATACCAAGGTTGTGGATAGAAAGCTGAATAAAACCTGCTAAACGGTTCTTTCCACCAGGATACCGCAAGGGGGATGGATTGGGCATACAGTCACTTCCTTTACTATAATATTTGATATGATTATATCACTGTGCTTTGAAATACGCAAAGTAATGTTGAAATAGAAACTCCCGTGAGCATAGCGCCTTTGAAATAGTTAGATCATCTGACAGAACATATTTGGGACTCTCTGCGAACGGAGCAACAGACGCAGTCATTTTCGCCTTCTTTTTCGTGTTACTATTGTGTTACTAATAGACCGGATTCTACCCATTTCCGCCCCACTGAACGGTTCAGAATTTGGGCGTTTCTGAGCGTCGCGAAACGCCCGAAACTGTGATACAATGAATCCATCGATTTTCAAAAGCACCGAAGGTTTCGGAGTTTGCCCCTTCAAGTGGGGCGGAAAGGGGAGCGGTCCCATGCAAAAGCGCGGCCTTGGCGCGGTGTATCTTTCCAACCGGGTACGGGACGGTTTTGCCCCGGCGGCGCACTGTCCGCTGACGGCGGTCGTCGCGCCCATGGGCTATGGAAAGACCACGGCCATCGACTGGTTTCTTTCCACGCGAGTCAGGGAGGAAAACGCGATCGTCGTGCGCGTGAGCATCTATTCCGGCCGGCTGAGCGACCTTTGGAAGCGGGTGCAGGGCGCGTTTTCGCAGGCGGGCTTTGACGTGCTCGGCGCGTTTCCCTGCCCAAAGAGCGAGGCGGACACGGCGTTCGTGCTGGATGAACTGGCGGCGGCGCTGGCGGTGGAGCGGCCCTGCTATGTGTTTTTGGACGATTTTCACCTGATCGAGGCCGGCCGGGCGGCAGAATTTGTCTGCAAATTGGCGCTGCGCCTGCCGGAACAGGCCCATGTGATCGTGGCGAGCCGCGACCGGTTCCTCTATGGCGGCGACGTGGTCCGGCTGGGGCGGCGGCTCCACCAGATCGGCGTGGCCCAGCTGCGCCTTGGCCGGGAGGATCTGTTCGCCTATGCCCGCCGGGGCGGCCTGACCCTGTCCGCCGCACAGGCCGACGCGCTGCTGCTTTCGACGGAGGGGTGGTTTTCGGCGGTGTATCTGAGCCTGCGCACCCTTCAGGAGCAGGGGGAACTGCCCGGAGAGGAATCGGACATTTATGACCTCTTCACCGCGGCGCTCATCGATCCGCTTTCCGAGGAAAGCAAGGCCTTTCTGGCGGCCATGAGCCTGGCCGACGAATGCTCCGCGCCCCTTGCGGGGTTCATCACGGGCCGGGCGGATGCGGAAGAGACGCTCCTTGCCATGACGGAGCAGAACGCCTTTGTGACGCGGCTGCCGGACGGGAACACCTTCCGTTTCCACCACATGATGAAAACCTGCGCCCAGAAGCTGTTTTTCCGCCTGCCGGAGGAGCGGCAGCGCGCGGTGCGGCGGCGCTATGGCGCGTGGTTTGAACAGCACAGGCAGGTGCTTGCGGCGCTGGACGCCTATGCGCTGGCAAACGACAGCGCCGGGTGGCTGCGGGTCGTGGCGGCGGACGCGGGGGAGCAGCTGGCCTCCCTTCCGCCGGAAACGGCGCTCAGGCAGCTGGAGCAGTGCGAAAAACAGGCGCTTTTTGAAAACCCGCAGGCCGTGCTGGTGCTCCTGCGGCGGCTGTTTTCCTGGGGAAACGTCAGGGAAATGCTGGCGCTTCGGGAAGAGCTGCTGTGCGCCGTGGAGGAAAACGGCGCGCTGGACGATGCCGAGCGCAGCAACCTTCTGGGCGAATGCGATCTTATCATGAGTTTTCTTTCCTATAATGATATTCAGAAAATGAGCGTGCTTCATCAAAGCGCAGGGCGGCAGATGACCCGTCCCGCCCTGTCCATCCAGAAAAACGGCTCGTTCACGTTCGGCTCGCCCTCCGTGTTGATGATGTTCCACCGCGAAAGCGGAAAAATGGACGAAGAGGTTGCCGCCATGAACCGGGCGATGCCCCATTATTACCGGGTCACCGGGGAGCACGGCGCGGGCGCGGAGCTGGCCATGGAGGCCGAAGCAGCGCTCCTGCGGGGGCAGTGGACAAAGGCGCGGCTGCTGCTCGAGCGGGCGCGCTGCCGGGCGGAAACGCAGGAGCAGGAGTATCTGCTGGTGTGCTGCGATTTCCTTTCGCTGCGGCTGGCGCTGCTTTCTGAGGAGGACCCGGCGGGAAAGTTCGATCCCGGCTGGGCGAAAGCGCGGCGCGCGCAGGTGCGGCAGCGCCATGATACGACGCTGCTTTTGACGTTTGAAAGCGCGCTGGCCTATGAAGCGGCGGCGTGCGGCCAACAGGAGGACATTCCGCCGTTTTTTGCCAAACATGAGCTCCATGCCTTTTCCATCCTCAACCCCGCGAAGCCCATGCTGGCCATGATCGAAAATCAGGTGGATCTGGCGCAGGGGGAATACGCCCGGGTCATCGGCCGGAGCGACGCGCTTTCAAGGAGCTGCGAAAAGCTCCGCTACGGGCTGGTGCTGCTGCACGTGCGCCTTCAGACCGCCGCGGCCTATGAAAAGCTGGGGATGCGGGCAGAGGCGCTCACGCTCCTGCGGGAGGCGGAACGGCTGGCCGCGCCGGATGGGATCCTTGCGCCCTTTGCGGAAAACAGCCGGTTTTTGGCGGAGCTTTATGAAAGCCTGGCCGCGCAGCAGCCCGGCGGGTTCTTTGAAGCCGTGCTGCCCCTTTCAAGCCGCTTCCTTGAAACGGCGCGGCGGCTCGCGCAGCGTTCCCTTTGCCCGAAGGCGGCGGAGCTTTTGAGCGGGCGGGAAGTGGAGATCGCCCTGCTGGCCGCCCGGCGCACGCCCAACCGGGACATTGCGGCAAAGCTCTTTTTGTCCGAAGGCACGGTCAAGCAGTACGTCAACCGCATTTATTCCAAGCTCTCGATCGAGGGCGATCCCCGCACGAAGCGGGCGCAGCTGGCGCGGGCGCTGGGGCTGGAAGAAGAAACGGCGAAGGCGAAACAGTGAAACAGAGCGCGGCCGGCCGGGCGTTTTTTGCCGGTTTTGCCGATTTTTCCGAAAGAAGGATTCGGCGGAGAACGAACGCGGCGCGAAAATTCCATCGGATTCTAAAAATCGGATTCTAAAAATGAAAATGGAACCGACGGCCGCCCCTTCGCCGCGGGCGCGTGCGTCCTTTTGAAAAAACGCCTTTCTCCAAAAAACCGGCCGCAGGCCGATGGCGCTCCTGCCGCAGAAAAATCCTGACTTTTTTGAAAAAGAAGGAAGCCTGCGCGAAAAACCTAACCTCAGGTTAATCGATTTTTGACCATTTCCGCCGTAGGATGACTATGGTGGATTTTTTCATTTTGGATCGGGGAACGCGCAAAACGGAAGGGGGCGGCGCGATGCAGCGACGGTACATCAAGGCGGTCAAACCGCTTGCGAACTATGTGCTGCAAGTGGATTATGTTTCCGGCAGCCGGATGCTGCTGGATCTTTCCCGGCAGCTCAACACCATGCGCCTGCGGCCGCTCAAACAGCCGGAGGTGTGGAATTCCGCCGGGACGAACGGGATCTTTGTCCGCTTCGGACGGGTGGAGCTCTCCCACGACGAAATTCTGGAGCTGGCCGAACGGCCAACAGATGAAGGAGGATCTGACGATGAATAAAACGAAACGGATCATGGCGCTGCTGCTTTGCCTGTGCCTGGCGCTGGCCGCGCTTTCGGGCTGCGGCGCGCCTGCGCAAAACGACGACGAGATCACGGGCGGCGACTGGCGCACCACGGGCGTGGTGGACGGCTACGGGACCATTGTCCGCGGCGACGCGACGATCGACGTGTGCATCTGCGTGGACAACACGCAGGCCGTGTTCTATTACGATCAGGCGGAGCGCAAGGAGCTGGACCGGGTGGTCTATCCCGTGCGCATCGATGGGAGCGAAACGAGCTTTGACGCCATTTCCTTCGACGATCTGGATAGGGACGGCAACGGCGACGTGCAGATGTTCTTCTCCACTGGCGATGTGCAGAGCATCCTGACCTGGCTGTGGACGGACGCGGGCTATGTCCTTGACGAGAGCCGCTCGGATTACAGCAGCTTCCTGGGCGCGCAGCGGGAGGAAGAGGGCGACCTGAGCGACTATGTGGGCCTTTGGAAATACGAGACCATGGAGCTGTGGGTGAACATCAGCGCCGACGGCAGCTGGGAAATGCTCGACAGCGGCACGAACGTCCTCTATCACGGCGACGTGCAGGTGGGCCCGTCCGAAGCGCTGCTGGTCAGCACGGACGGCGGCGATCCGCTGACCCTGAGCAGGCTGGGCGACGAGCTGGTGGACGGCGACGGCGACGTTTTGACGGCTGTTCCGGCCAACGAAGGCGTGGGCGGCGAAGAGATGCAGGGCGGCGAGGACCAGAGCAGCGACGGTTCGGCGGGCTTTGCGCAGGCCGGGCTGTCCGTCGATTGCCTGTGCGACGCGGGGACCTATCTTCTTTCCAACGGCGCGGCTTCCTATGAGCTGGTGGGCGGCGGCAATTTCCACCGCGGCGACGTGTATTGGGA
>JAEYFO010000343.1 GCA_023402915.1 Bacillota bacterium
ATCCTGATCCTGCTCTTTGGCTGCGGCGGGTGCGGCTCTTTCCTCAACAACGGCAATGGCGGCTGCGGCTGCGGCAATTCCACCATCGGCAACGGCTGTGGCTGCGGCTGCAACTGATCCGGCTTTCCCCACACAAAAAAGGCCCCCGGCTTCGGGGGTCTTTTCCGTTTTGGCCGTCGCCGGCCGTTGATTCCGGCGCGTTTTTTTCAAAGAAACTCTGTCGTTCCCCGGCCGAGCGCGTCCACCATGGAGCGGATCTCCTTTCGGGAGGAAGCGCTGTGCGCCCGGCTCGCCACCTGCTCCCGCAGCCCCGGTTCCAGCTGCGAAAAATACGCCAGCGCCCCGGCGTCCTGCGCCAGCATCATGCCAAAGCCCAGCGGAAGCTCCGCCAGAGGGTTGAATTCGTCGTTCTTCATTGCATTGTCCTCCTGCTTTGTTTTTGCCTTTTTTGCCTGTCAAACAGCTGCGCGCAAAGGCGTTCCAGCTGCTTTTGCGCCCGCTTCGCCCGCCGGAAACTCCACCCGGATCGTTTCGACCGGGCGCGCTCCATCCTTCGAAAAAGGCGCTCCTGCTGCCGCTCGCAGCCGCAGATCCATTTCATCCGGCGCGCCGCGCTTTGCCGCTGAAAAACCATCAGCCGCCGCGCCGCTTCGTCCTGCCCGGCAAGCGTTGTTTTCTGCCGTTCGAGCGCCGCTTCGTGCGCCTGTAAATGCGCCCGCTGCACCCGGCAGTAAGCGCCCAGCCGCCGCGCCTGTTCGACGCACCGGGAAAGCAGCTCCGCTGTCTGCTCTGTGCAGCCTTCTCTGTTTTTCATGGCGCCTCCTTTCCGCACGAAAGGAGTATGCCCAACAGCGCCGCTTTTCTTTCGCTTTCTTCAAAAAACAACGCGTGCCAAAGCCGAAAAGCCGTTGGCAAACAGAAACCGTCCGCAATAAAAAACCGTCCGCATAAAAAAACCGCCCGCGGGAAAACGGGCGGCTGCTCTCATGCGGACGAACGAGGCTCCCCTTCCTTTTCCGTCCATGCGAAGAACGCGCTTCGCACTTTGAGAGGTACGACATTATTCTACGGAGCAAATCGCATTTTGTCAAGACATTATCAATAAATTTTGCACGATTTTTCCGCGCATTTTCTCATGCTTTGCCGTCACAAAACGAATCTTTATTCCATCCAAGGCAATCTTTTCCTGATTATAAGGTAGTTTCTTCCAATATATTAACACTTTTGTAAATATGCCGTTTTTTCGGTAGCGCATCGCTTTTTTTGCCGGTATAATGCCCCTATCCCGCAAAAAGGAGGACGCTGCTTTTTGTCTTTCAAGCGCCGAACGTTTCTTTTGTCTCTTTTCGGGGCGCTGGCCCTTTTCTGTGCCCCTGCCGCCGCCCGCGCCGCCTGGTCCGGCTCGGTGAGCGGTTCGTCCGTCAACGTCCGCTCCGCCCCTTCGCTGAGCGCTTCCGCCGTGAACCGGCTCTCCCGCGGAACCGCCGTCACCGTCCATCAAACGCAGGGCGCATGGCACCGGATCACTTCCGGCTCCGTCAGCGGCTGGATGCACGCCGCCTACGTGGATTCCCCCACGCTGCGCACGGGGATGCGCACCGAATCCGTCCGCACGCTTCAGGAGCAGCTGATTTTCCTCGGCTGGCTCAGCGGCAATGCCGACGGCATTTTCGGCGCGCAGACGGAAGCCGCCGTCCGGCGCTATCAGGCAGCCAGCGGCCTTGTCAGCGACGGTCTGGCCGGAAAAGCCACCCGGGCAGCGCTGCAAAAGGAGGTTTCGCTCTGCAATGCCATTGTTTCAGAAGCGAAAAACTATCTGGGCGTGCCCTATGTCCTTGGGGGAACCAGCCCGTCGGAGGGCTTTGACTGCTCCGGCCTTGCGCAATACGTCTATCAGAGATCCGGCATCGCCCTGCCGCGCACTTCATCCGATCAGGCCAAGGCCGGAACCGCCGTTTCGCTTTCCAACATCCGTCCCGGCGACCTGGTGGCGTTTTATTCTCCGGTCAGCCATGTGGGCATTGCCATCGGCGGCGGAAAGTTCATCCACGCCCCCAAGCCCGGCGATTCCGTCAAGATCACCGAGCTGAAATACCTGCCCGTCAACACCGTCCGGCGGCTCACCGGGGCCGCGCCGTAAAGACACAAAACACAACAAAAAGCGGCGCTTTGGAACGCATTTTTCCGAAAACGCCGCTTTTCCTTTTGGATTTTCTTTTAGAAGCTCATTCTGAAATGAATTTGGGTTCAACTGCCGGAAAGCTCCTTGAAGCCTTCGCCGTGGACCTCCGTCGCGTCGAGGAACACCACGAACGCCCCCTTGTCGTGCTTGTTGATGACCTTGAGCGTATCGGCCACCTCCGAGCGGCGGGCCACGGTCATGATGACGGTCTTGTCCCGGCCGGAATAGCCGCCGCGGGCGCAGATCTCCGTCACGCCGCGGTCAAGATCCTCCGTCAGCTCCCGGACGATCTCCCGGGGCTTTTCCGTGATGATATAGATCACCTTGGCATAATCCACGCCCTGCACGATGGCGTCGATGGTTTTCGACGTGCAGAAGATCGTCACGATGGAATACAGGGCGATCTCGATATCCTTAAACACCAGCACGGCCACGGCCACCACCGCGCCGTCGAGCAGCATCAGAATATTGCCCAGCGAAAGCCGCGGGCTTTTCCGCCGCAGCACCAGACCCAGCAGATCGGTCCCGCCCGTGCTGATGCCCCGCATGAGCAGCACGCCCAGCCCAAGGCCCATGAGCGCACCGCCCAGCACCGCCGAAAGCAATACGTTTCCCGTGTACGCGATGGGCAGCAGGGACAGCAGGTCGATGAACACGGAAAGGAGGATCGTCGCCACACCGGTTTTCAGGAGGGGCTTGAGGCCGAAGGTTTTCAGACCCACCAGAAAAATGGGCAGGTTCATCACCAGCGAAAGCATGCCCACCGGCGCGCCCGTCACGAAGCCAATGGCCGTTGCAAGGCCGGAAACCCCGCCCGGGGCGATTTTATTGGGAATGGTGAACGTCACCATGCTCAGCGCCGCCACAAGACAGCCGAACACGATGGAAAGACTGTCCCAAAGCAGCTCTTTTTTCCACTTTTTCTCATCCATATCAGTCACCTCGGTTTTCGGTTTTTTGGCACGCGATGATCCGTCGCCCCCTTTTTCCCTCTGGCACACGGTTCTCCAGAAAGCGTTTTCCCCTGCGGGGCACACAGCACCCCTCCGGGGCACACGGCACCCCTTCGGGGCACACGGCACCCCTTCGGGGCACACAGCACCTCTCCGGGGCACACGGCACCCCTTTGGGGCACACGGCACCCCTTTGGGGCGCACGGCACCCCTTTGGGGCGCACGGCACCCCTTCGGGGCACACAGCAGGAACCGTATGCACCCTTATCCGCTAAGGGCTGTCCTGCAAAAAGAGCGTCGAACGTCCGCGCGGGCTTTCGCGCCCTTCCACGCAAGTCCTGCCGCCGGTTTTCAGCAGCGCTGCGCCGCTTTTTCCTCGCTGCGCCGCCGGACAAACGCCCGGAAAAACAGCAGTCCCGCGCCGGTGAGCGCCGTTCCCAACCCGCCGTAAAACACGGCGACGACGCCATTTGACACCAGGCCGCTGCGCCGGAACAAAATGCCCAGAGCGATCATGAACCCCAGAAGGATCCAGCCCTTTTTGTCAAAGACGCAAAGCGCGCTCTTTCGCTCTTCCCGATAGCCGAGAATGCGCGCTTTGTGCTTTTGATGCACCTGATAAAACATCATCCCAAAGCAGGCGGCAACGGCCGCCGAAAGCAGCAGGTTGCCCGCCGAAAGGCAGGGGCCGTAGAGCATACAGCTCACGCGCAGGATATTGAGCCCCGGCAGCGTCCACAGCGCCGCCGCCAGCAAAAGGAGCGTGCTTTTTTGAACCATGCGTTCTCCTTACAGCGCCGCCAGATAGCGCAGCGCCAGCAGATAACCCTCCGCGCCCAGCCCGCAGATCTGCCCAATGCAGGCGGAAGCCGTCACGGAGCGGTGGCGGAATTCCTCGCTCTTATGAATGTTGGAAAGATGCACCTCCACCGCCGGAAGGGAGACCGCTTCGAGCGCGTCGTGCAGGGCGTAGCTGTAGTGGGTGTACGCGCCCGGATTGATGACGATGCCGTTCGTTTTTCCGTAGCAGCTGTGGATGCAGTCGATGAGCGCGCCCTCGCTGTTGGACTGAAAAAATTCCACCGAAACGCCCAGCGCTTCGGCCTCTTTGGCAATGCGCTCTTCGATCTGCGCAAGGCCCGTCCGCCCGTAAATATCCGGTTCGCGGATGCCGAGCATATTCATATTCGGCCCGTTGACGATCATGATCTTTTTCATGGATTCCTCCCGTTCCTTCCGTTCCCTCTATTTCTTCCATTCAAAGCGCAATTCTGCTATACTCTTTATAGACGGCTTGCCGGAGCTTCTCTTTTTCACTCCTGCCTGTGCAGCCGTTTTTTCCTGTTTTTGAAAAACACCGCCGTCCGCTTTTCCGCACGGCTGTTTTTTCCGCTTTTCTATTGTACCCGATTCTACCCCCGGGTGACAAGGGCGCATCCGTTTCTTAAGAAAAGACGGCTCCGCCCCGGCGCGAAAGCGCTTCCACCCGAACCTCTCCGCCATCGAAAGGAGCCCTTTTCATGTCTGCCCAATACTGCGTCATCGGCGATCCCATCGCCCATTCTCTCTCTCCCGCCATTTACGCCCCGCTGTTCGCCCGCCACGGCATCGACGCGGTTTATGGAAAGGTGCGCGTGTGCAAGGGGGAGCTGCCCGCCTTTTTGCAACTGGCGCAGGAGCAGAATTTTGGCGGCTTCAACGCCACCATGCCCCACAAAAAAGACCTGCTTTCCCTCGTGGACGAGCTGGGGCCCAGCGCCCGGCTGCATCAGTCGGTCAATACCGTCGTGCGTTGCGGACAAAAATGGGTGGGGCACTCCACGGACGGCGACGGCTTTTCCCTCAGCTTGAAGGAGCAGGGGCTGTCTCTTGCTGGGCAGGACGTGCTGCTGCTGGGCGCGGGAGGCGCTTCCTCCACCATCGCCCTGACCGCCATGGCAGAGGACGCTCGCTCGCTGACCATCCTGAACCGCACCGCCGAAAAGGCTGAAGCGCTCGCCGCCTTTGTGGAGCGGCAGACCGGACGGCGCTGCGCTTTCGGGGCGATGGAGCCGGAGGCGATGGTTCGCGCCGCGGAGCGCGCCACGCTGCTCATCAACAGCACGCCCCTCGGCATGGAAGGCTGCCGGGGCGACTATGAGGACTTCACGTTTTTGGACGCTTTTTCCGGAAATACCGTCTGCGACGTGATCTACAAACCCGCCGAGACCCGGCTCATGGCCGAAGCGCGCCGCCGCGGCAAGCAGACCGTCGGCGGCATCGGGATGCTGATCTGGCAGGGACTGGCGGCATTCCGGCTGTATTTCGGCGTCGAACCGGGAAAAGACGACCGCGCCGCCGTGCAGCAGTCGCTCGTTGACGCGGGCTATCTCAAGGGCTGAAGTTTGAATTTTCCGGCCGAATTTTTCCGAAAGTTCAAAGTCTCATCGAAAAGCAAGTCTGTTTTTCTGATTTTCGATCATAAAAACCGGGTTCCGCACTTTTTAGAAGTCCCGGTCCATCAAAAGGAGTTTTTCCATGATCCTGCTCGCGATTTTTGCCACGGTGCTCTCCGGTTATCTCGGCACCGCCCTCTTTGACGCGTGGATAAACTGGCCGCAGGGCGGCCCTGTTTGCGCCGTCGCCGTCATGGGCGCGTTTCTTCTCTATGCCATCGAAAATAAAAAGGAATAGGGCTGCGCCCCCTGCGGCATTGTTCTGATCCGCTCGGATTTTTGCAAAGGGGCTCTGTGAAAAACTTCCCTGCAAATACGATCAAAAAGTTCTCCACTCAAAATACCATGGAGGGACGTTTCCATGCCATCTCTTGAAGAAATTCTAAGTCTTGAAATCTCGCCGTTCTTTGACTATATCCGGTCTTTGAACTACGGCTACCGCGACAAGCACGGAAAACTCCATTTGGCTGCCGATGCTGATTTTACAGTGAAGGAGTATTCTTTTTCGTCGCCCGAAACGATCGTGAAAACCAACTGCGGCTGGTGCTGGGATATCGCTGAGTTCATAAGGCTTTATTGTAAAAGAAACAGGATTCCCTGCAAGTCCTATTTTATGGAATACTTATCGGACGAGCTGCATCAAACACATTCTCAGGTCTTTCTTCTTTCTCAGGGAAAGTGGAGCGCCGCTCCCGACAATTCTCTGGGCTTATCCTTTGGAAAGCCTTGTTATGACGCTCTGGACGACTGTGTCGAATGGTTCTCGAAGCTGTTTACAGATTATTTGAAGTCAGTCCTGAAAGAGAACTATTCCGACGCAAATTTGATGATAAAGGAGTATTCCTGTACGATTCCGGAGGGAATCTCCGACGAAGAGTATCTCAAAATGGTAAGACGATGAGGCACGAAATCGCCCTATCGCACGGTCAACCTCTGTTTTGCGTCCCACGCCCGACATCCCGCGTCCGGGATACTTTTCGTCTGCCCCTAAAAGCAAACGGCGCGACCACGAAAGTCACGCCGTTTCTCGTTCAGCTGTCCTGCTCCTCCGCAAAGCGTTTGTGCGGAGGAGTTTTGTTTTTGGGGAAGCCCGGCCAGTCTTTTTTTGAAAAATCACAGCTCCGGCCAAAGCAGTCGTTTCGCCGCCCGCGCGGCGGTTTTTGCGTTGCGGAAGGTGTTTTCCAGCCGCACGTCGCAGGTTTTTCGATAGAGTGTATAGCGTTCGGCGTACACCCGGCGCAGCTTTTCCTCGCCGCCCGCGATGACGGGCCGGCCGTCATAGGTGATGTCCGAAAGGATGCGGGAAAGCGGCCTGTCGTTGAGCAGAACCCTGCCCGTCTCACGCATGAGCACCACGTTTTCTTCCCGCAGGATCGTGCCGCCGCCGCAGGCGACGATTAGGTTTTCCCGCTCGGAAAGCGCCCGCAGCGCTTCGGTTTCCCGCTGCCGGAACGCTTCTTCCCCCTCTTCGGCAAAAATTTCCGGGATGGACTTGCCCGCCCGGCGGACGATCTCGTCGTCCAGATCGACAAAAACCCGTCCCGCCGCTTTGGCCAGCTCTTTGCCCAGCGTGGTCTTTCCGCAGCCCATCATGCCGGTGATGTAGATGTTGTTCACGCTTTCCCCTCCGGCGCAAAGACGATCTTCTGCTGTTCCTGCCGGGAAAGCTCCATCAGGTGGCGGAAAAATTCCTCCGTCGCCTCGGCGAGCGTCGGGTCGCTCAGGCGGCTGACCCGGTCCCTGAGAATGGCTTTTTCCCGTTCGGGCACAAAAATTTCCATCTTGTGCGCCTTTTTATAGGACGCGACCAGCCGCGCCGCAGCCATCCGCTCTTCAAACAGCGCCAGCATCTGCCGGTCAATTCCGTCAATTTTGTCGCGAAGCAGTTCCAATTCCGTCATTTTTCTACCTCCAGCGCCCGTTCCATCAGCCCAAGCAGCACCGCCGCTTCCACCACGGGCACGGCGCGCAGGGCAATGCAGGGATCGTGCCGCCCCCGCACCGCCAAGACCGCGCTTTCGCCCGA
Source organism: Bacillota bacterium (assembly GCA_023402915.1). Taxonomy (GTDB): domain Bacteria; phylum Bacillota; class Clostridia; order Christensenellales; family CALWSW01; genus JAEYFO01. The sequence goes on from JAEYFO010000343.1 coordinate 7,597, forward strand.
CAGCAGCTCGACCGACTGCTGCTTTTGTCCGATGGACGGCGTGGGCTTCACCGCCGCCCGGACGATCAGGGGCATTCCGTCCGTGATGCCGCCCAGAATGCCGCCGTTGTGATTGGAAAGAAATTCCACGCCCTGCGCGCCGCCCCGCATGGGATCGTTGGCCTGCGAGCCGCGCAGCGCACAAAAGCCGAAGCCCTCGCCAAATTCCACGCCCTTCACCGCCGGAACGGAAAACAGCAGCGACGCGATCGTGCTTTCCACCGATTCGAAGAACGGATCGCCCCACCCGGCGGGCAGCCCCACGGCCGCGCACTCGATGGACGCGCCCACAGAGTCGAGCGCCTGCCGCGCCGCTTCCACCTCCGCCCGCATGGGCGCTTCTTTTTCCGGAAGCAGCAGGGGGAATTTTTGATTTTGAAGGGACAAAAGCGTCTCCTTTGAAACCTTGCAGGGGTCGAACCGTTCGTCCGAAACCGCGCCGATGGACGCGATATGCGCCCCGGCCGTCACGCCCTTTTGCCCCAGCCACTGCCGTGCGACCGCGCCGGCAAACACCAGCGGCGCCGTCAGCCTTCCGGAAAAATGGCCGCCGCCCCGGGGATCGTTGAACCCGCCATAGCGGACAAATCCGGTATAATCGGCGTGACCGGGCCGGGCGACGCGGGCGATGTTTTCGTAGTCCTGCGAGCGGGTGTTGGTGTTTTCGATCACGCCGCACAAGGGCGCTCCGGTCGTATACCCGCGATAGGTGCCGCTCAAAATCCGTACCTGATCCGGTTCCCGCCGCGCCGTGGCCGTCGGATCGTTGCCGGGCGCGCGGCGCGCCATGTCGAAGGCGATGGCTTCTTCGTCAAGCGGCAGACCAGCCGGAACGCCGTCGATCACCATGCCGATGCCGCCGCCGTGGGATTCCCCAAAAATGGACAGGCGCAGGTTTCTTCCCCAGCAGCCGCTCATGCTTCCACCTCCCGCGCCTTGCCGCCCAGAGAGCGAAATTCCTCAAAAAAGTACGGCGCGCTCTTTTTGACGCTCTGCCAGTCGGAAAGCAGCACCGGCCCGTCGCAGATGGCGGAGGCCACTGCCAGCGACATAGCGATGCGGTGGTCGTTGTGACTATCGCACAAACCGCCTTTGAGCCGTCCCGTGCCGCGGATGACCAGTCCATCCGGCGTTTCCGAAACGTCGCCGCCCAGATGATTCAGCTCCTGCGCCATGGCGGAGAGCCGGTCGCTCTCCTTGATGCGAAGGCGCGCCGCGTTGATGATGCGGGTCTCGCCCCTTGCGCCGCAGGCCGCCGCCGCCAGCACCGGAACAAGGTCGGGGATCTGCGCCCCGTCGATGACCACAGGGGAAAGCGCGCCGCCCCTTGCCCATGCCGTGCCGTCCTCCATCCCTGCCTGCGCACCCATGCGCCGCAGGATCGAAAGGATCTCCCGGTCTCCCTGGGCGCTGACGGAACGCAGCCCCGTGCAGCGAACGTCGCCGCCCAATGCGCCCGCCGCCAGAAAGAACGCGCTGTGCGACCAGTCGCCCTCCACGACCACCTGCGCCGCGCGGTAGGTCTGGCCGCCGGGCACAAGAAGCGCGCCGTTTTCCCAGCCTGCTTTCACCCCAAAGGCCGCCATGGCCTCCCGGGTCAGCTCGACGTAGCCCTTCGATTCCAGCGGCGTGGTCAGATGAATTTCGGAATCGCCCGCCAGCAGCGGCAGCGCAAACAGCAGCCCCGTGATGAACTGGCTGGACACGTCACCCGGCAGTGAAAACCGTCCGCTTTTCAGTTTTCCCCTGACGCGGAGGGCCTCGCCCTGTGCCGTCTGCACAAAGCCGTATTCCACGCCCTGCTCCTTGCAGATCGCTTCATACACGCCCATGGGCCGCTCCATCAGCCGTCCCCGGCCGAAAAACAGCGTTTCGATCCCGTCCGTCAGCGCCAGCGGCAGCAAAAAGCGCAGCGTGCTTCCCGATTCGCCGCAATCCACGGTTCGGGGTGCGGGCCTCTCCTTTGCCGCGCCCGCGGTCAGGATCGCGTCCTCCGGATACTCCGCCACGTCGCAGCCGTAGCCCAGCGCCCGCAGACCCTGCGCCGTCGCGCGGATGTCCTCGCTTTTTCCGAGGTTGTATACCTGCGCGCCCGCCCCGGCCAGCGCCGCGCAGATCGCCATGCGGTGTCCCGCGCTTTTGGAAGGCTGAATTTCGATGGAGCCGCGAAGCGTTCCCGGCTCGATTTTCATGCGCGTCATTCTCCGCTCCTCACAAGACCCATCAGTTCTGCGCGATTCACCGGATGCAGCACGGCTTTGCCCATCCGCGCGAGCAGCACCGTGCGCACCGTGCTGCCGCTGCTCTTTTTGTCGTTGCCCATGGCGGAAAGCAGCGCTTCCTCCGGCTGCCTATCCGGGAAGCTCTCCGCGATTTCATCCAAAAGCATCCCCGGGATCCCGCAGGGCATATGAAGGGCGTTCAAAAGCGCTTCAAGCCGCGCCGCCGTGCCCTTTTCCGTAACGCCCAGCGTCTCGCCCCACTTGGCCGCCGCCACCATGCCGATGGCCACGCCCTCGCCGTGCAGCACCACGCCGTAGCCGGCGCATTTTTCGATGGCATGACCAAGGGTATGACCAAAATTCAGCTCCATACGAACGCCCCGGTCAAAGGGATCCTCGTGGACATACTCCGCCTTGATGGCGCAGCAGCGCGCCACCAGCGCCCCGTAATCGATGTGCGCCGGGTCGGCTTCGATGGCCGAAAACAGCCCTTCGTCGCGGATCGCGCCGTATTTGATGACTTCCGCCATGCCGCAGAGCAGTTCGCGGCGGGGAAGGGTCGAAAGCGCGTCCGTATCGGCCAGCACCAGCGCGGGCTGATAGAATGCGCCGACGAGATTTTTCCCCTCGGGAATATCCACGGCCACCTTTCCGCCGACAGAGCTGTCCACCTGCGCCAGAAGGCTGGTGGGCGCCTGCACCAGCGGCACGCCCCGAAGGTACGTCGCCGCAGCCAGCCCCGCCGTATCGCCGATCACGCCGCCGCCCAGCGCCGTCACGCAGTCCGTCCGGGTGATGCCAAGGGCGGCAAAGCGGCTGTAAAGGCCGGTGAGCGTTTCGATGTTTTTCGTCCGCTCCCCGGCGGGAAGCACGATCACTTCCGCCGAAACGCCGCCCGCTTCCAGCGCTTCCGCCAACGGCTTTGCGTACAGCGGCGCAACGTTTTCGTCGGTGACGATCACGGTCTTTTTCCCGCGCCAGGGCGCGAAATACTCCCCTGCCTGCGCAAGAAGCCCGCTGCCGCTGAGCAGGTCATAGCTGCCGTTTTCCGCTTCCACTCTCAACTTTTCCATTGTTCCACTCCTCCTTGCGCTGCGTGGAGCTGCGAAGAATTTTTGCGATCTGTTCGCGGTCCTGCTTTGCGATTTCCTGCCGAAGTCCGGAAAGATTTTCGATCAATTCGTCCAGAATGCCCGTCAGCGCCGGGGCGTTGAGCGAAAACAGCTCGCTCCACATGCCGTCGTTGAGCGTGGCGACCCGGGTGATGTCCCGAAACGATCCGCCCTCAAAGCCGCGGCTTTCAAACAGCTCCTTCATGTTGGCCACGGACGCGGCCAGCACGTGCGCCATTTGGCTGGTATAGGCGATCATCCGGTCGTGATGTTCCGGCGTGGTTTCGGTGATCTTCCGCGCGCCCAGATAGCGCGCCCATTCCCGAAGCAGGTCGAGCGATTCCGGTTTGTTCCATTCCATGGGGGTCAAAACGTAGTTGCAGCCGAGGAACAGATCGTCCTGCGCCGCAGAAAATCCGCTCACTTCCCGCCCGGCCATGGGGTGTCCGCCCACGAAATCCGCCTGGAGAAGCAATTCGCGTGCGCCGCTGACAATGGCTTCCTTGACGCCACAGGCGTCCGTCACCACGCTGCCCGGCCGAATCGCGCCGCCGTACTCCTTCAAAAAGGCCAGCGTCTGCTCGGGATAAAGGCAAAGCACCGTCAAATCGCTTTCCGAAAGGAGCTTCCGCACCCCTTCCGGCTCCTCCTGCATGGAAGCGCCCACCTCGATCGCGCCCTTTTGAAGCGCCTGCTCGATCGTGGCGCGGGAGCGGTTCACTCCCTGCATCCGGCAGGAACGAAAACCCCGGCCGGACAGCGCCATGGAGCCGCCGATAAGCCCAAGGCCCACCACCGTTACCGTAAAGCCGCCGCAAAAACCGCTTTCCATCGCTCAGACCTCCCGGCCCATGATGGGCGCAATGGCGCGCACCTTGTCCATCATGGAAGCGAACTGCGCAGGCGTGAGGGACTGCGCGCCGTCGCACAGGGCGTGCGGCGGATCGTTATGCACTTCGACCATCAGGCCGTCCGCACCGGCGGCCACAGCGGCCAGCGCCAGCTTTTCGACCATCCAGCTCTTGCCGCTGGCGTGGGAAGGATCGACGACCACGGGCAGATGGCTCAGCTGCTTGACGGCGACCACCGCCGAAAGATCGAGGGTGTTTCGGGTGTAATGTTCGAAGGTTCGGATGCCGCGCTCGCACAGGATGACGTTATGGTTGCCGCGGGAGAGGATGTATTCCGCGCTCATGAGCCATTCTTCAATGGTGTTGCTCAGGCCGCGCTTGAGAAGGATGGGTTTGTTAGTAGCGCCCACTTCCTTGAGCAGTTCGAAGTTCTGCATATTGCGCGCGCCGATCTGGATCACGTCCACGCACATTTCGAACATTTCCAGATGCTTTGCGCTGGTGATCTCCGTCACGACGGGCAGGCCGGAATCCATGGAAGCGTTGCGCAGCAGCTCCACGCCCAGCTTCTCAAGGCCCTGGAAGGCATAGGGGGAAGAACGGGGCTTGTATGCGCCGCCGCGCAGCAGGGCCGCGCCGGAGTCGCGTACGCTCATGGTCACTTCGTTGATCTGCTCCTGAGATTCCACGGAGCAGGGGCCTGCAATGACCGTCAGCTTCTTTCCGCCCACCTTGACGCCCCGCACGTCCACGATGGTATCCTCGGGATGGAACTTGCGGTTCGTGAGCTTATAAGGCTCCTGCACAGCCAGGATGCGCTCCACGTCGGGCATGTTTTGGATCTTGTCCCGGTCGATGATGGACGTATCGCCCACCATGCCGATGATCGTGGACTTTTCTCCCCGGGAGATGTCAGCCCTGAGGCCGTTTTCCTTGATTTCCGCAAGGATCGCGTCGATGGCTTCCTGCGAGGCGTGCTGCTTCATGATGACGATCATTGTTCGTTTCCTCCCGCCGCTTCCGGCAAAAATTAAAAATGAAAAAGTGTTTGAATTTAGGCTGCTGCTTTTTTGTCCTGCCCGGCGCGCCGCGCCGTTTTCGGGACTCCGTCTGAACAAAAAAAGCCGTGCGAAGCGCTTTGCTTGCACGGCCGTTCCCGTCCGAAAAATCTCCTTCGGAGAGGGTTACGATCTTTGCTGCCTGTTCGCCTCGCATGCCAAAGAGCCATGGCCGTAATAATAACCATAGCTGTAGGTAAAGGCGAATCGGAATGCCCGCATGGATCAATACTCTCCTTGGAACTTGTTAGCTGTAGTATACCACCGGCGTTTTTCATTGGCAAGAGGAAAATTCGATTTGTTCCGCTTTTCAGGGCGGTTTTTGAAGTTTTTGTCCAAACAGTCAGCGCTTTCCGGCAGTTTTTTCGCGGTACTCCGCCGCAGTGCAACCCTCGTAGCGCTTGAAAAGCGCAGAAACGCGCGACGGGCTTCCTTACCAAAACACCAAAAGAAGCCCCGAAGGGCTTCTTCTGTTTCCCGTTTTCGATTTTCCCCGGCTCAGTTCCTGGCCGCGTTTGCGCCCGCGATCTTGCCGTAGACCATGCAATCCGCAATGGCGTTGCCGCCGAGACGGTTGCCCGCATGGACGCCGCCGGTCACTTCGCCCGCAGCATACAGGCCCTCGATGACCTCGCCCGCTTCGTTCAGGGCTTCGGCGTTCGCGTTGATCTTCACGCCGCCCATGGTGTGGTGGACAGAGGGCTTTTCGATGACCGCATAGAAGGGGGCAGTTTCGATCTTTGTGCCGAACACGTTCTTGCCAAAGTCCGGATCCTCGCCCGCATCGACGTAGGAGTTATACTTCTCCACGGAAGCGATGAGGTTTTCCGCCGGGCAGCCGATCTGCGCGGCCAGCTCCTCAAGGGTGTCGGCCTTGTAGAGGATGCCCTTTTCGACCATGGCGTCCACGTCCTCCTAGGTCGCCTTGTTCTGGAGGGTGGGGATCATTTCCTGATCGGCGATGTGATAGAACTGACCGCCGGTCTGGCTCAGCGCAGCGCTGGCGAGCGTGTCGCGCTCAGAGTATTCGTTGACGAAACGGTTGCCTTCCTGGTTGACGAACATATAGTACTGAGAAGGCACGAGCAGGCCGTCGGCCAGCTGGCCGGTGATGGCGCTGGCGGTGGGCATCAGCTGGGTCACGCCCATATCCTTGAGGGCAGCGCCCGCTTCCAGAGCCAGATCGATGCCGTCGCCCGTGGCGGACGCGACGCAGGTGGTCTTGATGCCGTCGGGGATGGCGGGCCAGTAGGTGTTGTACTTGCGGACCATCTCTTCGTTCGCGCCGAAGCCGCCGGTGGTCAGCACGACGGAATTCGCGTGGATCACCACTTCCGTGCCGTCGCCGCGCACAGCGGTCACGCCCGCCACCTTTGCGCCGTCCATGATGAGGTGCTCGGCCCTGGTTTCGAGCATCACTTCGCCGCCCTTGCTTTCGATATAGGCGACGGAGGAATCAAACACGCCCTGCTTCGTTTCGAAGTTGTGGCCGCGCATCCAGAGGGAGCCGACCGGAGAGGTGATCGTGTCGGACAGCGCGACGCCCACGGTGTCGCCCAGCCACTGCCAGGTGGACAGGCTGTTGGCGCACAGGGTGTGGATCAGGTCGTAATCGCCCACAATGAGGTTGCCGTTCAGGTCGGTGCGCTTGCCGCCGAGGTAGGTCTGGATCATGTGCCATTCGACGGAGTCAAACTCCTTGGTGGTGTCGCCCGCCAAATACTCTTTGATCTGCTCCTTGAGCGTCGTCAGGGTCTGCGCAAAATCGCCGAAATCCGCTTCGTCATAGTCGAGCACCGCTTCGAGCGTGGAGACCTGACCGGTCAGCGCGTCCATCTGGCTGGTCTTTTCCGGATCGGCCGCGTTCATGGCGAGGCCACTGGCCAGCGTGTTGCCGCCCACAGCCGCCGTCTTTTCCAGCACGATGACGGAAGCGCCGTTTTCCGCCGCAGAAGCCGCAGCAGCCATGCCTGCGCCGCCGCCGCCCACGACGACCACGTCAACGGTCTTTTCGATCGTTTCGCCCGCTTCGGCCTTTTTGACCTTCACGGCGCGCAGAGCGTCCACATCCGCGCCCGCTTCCGCCGCCGCAGCCGCCACGGCCTCGATGATGGCCTGGCTGGTCACGGTGCAGCCCGAAACGGTGTCCACGCCCAGAGACTGATATTCCACGATCTGTTGGGGAATGCGCTCGAGCGCCGGATCGGCGATGCCCGCCGTCTCCTGCTGCTCCGTCACTTCGACAGACTCGATGGCGTTGTCGCTGAACGTCACGGAAACCGTTACGTCGCCATTTCGTCCGGCCGCGGTGCCGGTGTAAGTCCCGGCGGTGTAAAGAGCGGCGGGCGCTTCGCTTTCGGCGGGCGTTTCCGCCGTGGCTTCGGGCTGCTGTGCGCTCTGCGCGCAGGCCGCCAGGCTCAGCGCCAGAACCAGCGCCAAAGCGAGCGCCGCATACTGACTGACTTTCTTCATTGTCGTTTCTCCTCCTTTTTTCCAAGGCGCGCTTTTTTCTTTTGCGCCGCGCTCATTATAAACTTTACAAGCTTTGTAAGGTCAAGAGGATTTTACGAATTTTTTCACAAATTTGTCAAAGAAAAAACCGGCCGCAGCCGGTTTGGATCATCGAGAAAACCCGTGAGGAAACTCGAAAAGCTTTCTTCGAAAAACTTTGAAAAACTTCGGAAACCTTCAAAAACAACATTGCGCTGCTTTTTCAGCGAAACTCTTTCAGCGCCGGTTCTGTTCTTCCAAAAATGCCTGAAACCGCCCGCTCAAACGCGCTCCACCGGCAGATACACCCGGTGATAGCGGTAAGTCTCCCCCTCCCGGCAGCAGTTCCCGATGGTATAGCCCCAGGCGTCGCCGCAGACGGCCAGCCCCTCTTTTTTGCAAAATTCCACCATGGGCGCAAGACTGTGCGCGCCGATATACTGCTCGCCATGGCTGTAGACGATGGACGTTACACAGCGGCAGGCGGGAAACCGCTTCTCCTGCGCGACGGAGGGAAGTCCCAGCCGGGAAAAGGCCGCTTCTTCCACGCCGTAGCCGAAATTCACGTCCTCCCCGCCCGAAAGCACAGCCTCTTGGGGGAAGGTTGGCGAAATGAACACCACAGGCAGGTGGTTGATCCACTCTCCCAGCCTCCCGGCGTCCACGTCCTCGTCAAAGCTGTCCTTTTGGCGCACCTGCACCCAGCGGATCTTCGGGCTTTCCACCAAATGGCAGGTTTCCGTCTCCGCCGGGATGCACGCCCATTCGGCGGCGATCAGTTCCGTGGCGCGCAGCAGCTCCTGCTGCCAGACGATATTCCGTTTCGTCTGCGCGACGGATTGGGCATACAGCGCGCCCACCTCGTCGTAATCCGCCGTATAGATGAGTTTTTCCATCTGTTCAAGCGAAAAGTTCATGTTGCGGTAGCGCCGGATGCCCTGCAGCTTGTCGATCTCCTTGAAGCTGAAGGAGCGATAGCCGTTTTCCAGGCGCTTGGGGTGGATCAGTCCCAGCCGCTCATAGTGCCGCAGCAGCTCGCTCGACGTATTGAGCACCCGGGAAGTCCTGCTGATGCTGTACCATTTCATGTTCCGTTCTCCTTTTTTGAAGCGCACGCCGCCCTATTCCCGCCGCATCCGGCAGCCAAAGCGCATCCGGTAGCTGCACCGGCGGCAGAGCGGCTCCACGACGTTCCGGCGGTCAAAGCCTTCCGTCATGGCCGTCAGCCGGGGCGAAGCCAGAATGTCCGAAAGCGGGGTTTCCAGGACGTTCCCCAGCGGAATGTTCCCCTCCGCGTCCAGACAGCAGGGCACGACCGTTCCGTCCGCCAGCACGGCCAGCTGCTTGCGTCCGCCCATGCAAAAGCCCGTCTCTCCCACCTCCGGCGCTTCGAGCGTGGGCCATTCAAACTGCACGCCGTGGTTCAGATAGAGCTTTTCGCCGATGCGCAGGCCGCGGCTGCCGTGGAGCACGTCCTCGATGGGGCCTGTGTGAAAAAAACGGTCGATCTCATCCAGAAGCAGGCGGTTTTTATCCCGCAAACGGTCGGTTTCGTCATCTCCGCCCATGTTCCACAGCCGCAGTGCCACGGCCTTTCCCGCGCCAACGGCAGCCGCCGCAAAGCGCAGCACGCCCTGGAGATATGCCTGCTCTGCCTGCGGTTTTCCGCCGAAGCTGTGCAGCGACACGTTCACCTGCCGAAGGGCGGGCGCGGCCAGAAGCAGCTCCTGCCTCTGGGGGAGCAGCGTCCCGTTGGTGGTAAGATTGGCAAAAAAGCTGCGATTTTTGCAGCTCTCCAAAATGTCCGTCAGCTCCGGATGCAGGAGCGGTTCGCCGCGCACGTGAAGATAGACATAGTTGGCATAGGGCTGCGCCTGAGACAGCACATGGTCAAATTCTTCCGCCGTCATCGTGCGCCGGGCTCGTCCCGTCGGCGGACAAAACGGGCAATGCAGATTGCACTGGTTCAAAATCTCCACGTAGATTCGCTGAAACCGCCGGCGTTCCATGTTTTTTCCTCCTGCTCATTGCTCTTGGGTGACGTATCTACTATAATATGGTTAACGTTCAAATGCAAAGGAGAAACTTCCATGGCCAATCCCATCATCACCATCGAAATGGAAAACGGAGACAAGATCCGCGCCGAGCTTTATCCCGATATCGCCCCCATCACCGTGGAAAACTTCCTCAAGCTGGCGGAGCAGGGCTTTTATGACGGCCTGACGTTCCACCGGGTCATCGACGGCTTCATGATCCAGGGCG
>JAEYFO010000036.1 GCA_023402915.1 Bacillota bacterium
TCGCACACCAGCACATCCGGCGACATGGCCCGCAGCAGCAGTTCAAGCGCCTCCCCCTTGGGACAGCCCTCCAACACGTCTGTGCGCGGCCCCAGATCGCATTGCGGCACGCCCTCAAAGCAGCCCGCCAGCTCCGACCGCTCATCCGCCACGCACACCCGCTGCGCAAAGCACCCTTCGCCAGAAGAAAGCATCCGCGCCAGATCCCGAAGGAGCGTGGTCTTTCCGCAGCCCGGCGGCGAAAGGATCAGGGTGGAAAGAGGCCGTCCCTCCCGCAGCATCCACGGGAGCACGGTCTTTCCCGCCCCTTTGACCTGCCGCGCGATCCGGATACAGAAAAACGCAGGGGACGCAATGCGCGCGATCCTTCCGTTTTCCACCACGGCCCGGCCGCAAAACCCCGCCCGGCAGCCGCCCGGCAAGGCGATGGCGCCCCGGCGCAGCGGCTCTTCCGCCGCGTAGAGCGATTCCATACAGAACGCCGAAAGCATCCGCTCGCATTCCTGCGCCGTCGCGATGAGAGCTGCTTCGGAAAAGGGCCGCTCTCCCTCTTCCGAAAAAAAGCTCTCCCAGCCCCGGCCAAGGGCTTGTACCGGCTGCCCGGCACGGATGCGGACTTCCTCCACCGTCCGGGCGTGCGGCTCGCTCATGGCGCACAGCGCCCTGCCGATCCGCTCCGGCAAAAGCGGGACAAGCGTCGTTCTCCACACGGCTTCTTCCTCCTCTTCCGTTTTTCTGTCTTTTTGAAAAGCGCCCTTTCGCCGCTTTGTTTGCTTTTTTGAAAACCGGCAAACCTCCGGCGCCGTCCGGCTGCTTTTCCGCCGGTTCGAACCGCTGCTCGAAGCCGCTTTCCCGGCGGCGCGCCGTCCGCGCTTTTGTATGGTTCACTTTCCTTACACAATATGTCCAAGCGCTCCGTCCTATGCCAAAAACACGCCGCCCCGGCGCACTGTTTTTTTGCACGCCGGGACGTTTGTTCTGTTTTGCGCGGTCACGCCATTTTTCCGATCTCCCATTGCAGCCGCTTGATGATGCGCTTTTCCAGCCGGGAAATATAGCTTTGGGAAATGCCCATCAGATCGGCCACCTGCTTCTGCGTTTTTTCCTGCCCGCCCGCCAGGCCAAAGCGCAGCACCATGATCTTCTGTTCCCGCTTGTCAAGGCGCAAGAGCGCGTCCCGCAGCAGCATCCGATCCACCTCTTCCTCGATCCCACGGGAAATCTGCTCGCCGTCCGTGCCCAGAATATCCGAAAGCAGCAGCTCGTTGCCGTCCCAATCGGTGTTGAGCGGTTCGTCGAGCGACACCTCCGCCTTGAGCTTGCAGGTGCGCCGCAGGTGCATGAGAATTTCGTTTTCGATGCAGCGGGAAGCATACGTGGCCAGCTTGATCTTCTTCGCCGGGTCAAAGGTGTTGACCGCTTTGATCAGGCCGATGGTGCCGATGGAGATCAGGTCCTCCGTGCCCACGCCGGTGTTTTCGAATTTTCGCGCAAGATAGACCACCAGCCGGAGATTGTGCTCGATCAGCTCTGTTTTGACCTGTTCGTCCCCCTGCTCGAGCCGTTCCATGGCTTCGGCCTCTTCCTGCCGCGTCAACGGCGCGGGCAGCGTCTCGCTGCCGCCGATGTAATAGACCGCCCGGGCGATCCGCCTCAGCACCCATTCATAGCCGCGCCGCAATCCCTCAAAAAGCTTCATGTGTCTTTCCTCCCGTCCTTCTTTTTCGCCGCTCCGGCAAACAACAAAACAATTCTCCGCTCAAGATCGCCTCGCACCCGCTCAGCCGCCGGGGCGAAAGCGCCACGCAGCAGGGCTGCGCTTCCCCCTCCTCCAGCCGGGAGCGCCCCCGCATCGCCGGCATCACGCCCGCGCTGTCCACCGTCTGATAGGGCACGAGCAGCATTCCCCTTTCCGGATGCTCCCGCCAGGACTGCGCCCAGTTTTTGGGCAGCACCAGACCGGCCGACCGCTCGTCCACCACGACCACAGGCAGGCCGCTGGCCGGTTCGCGAAGGGAATTGCCCGTGTCGATCCGCCCGGCCAGCACCGCTGTTCCCAGGCTCGTGTCCAGCTGCACCGCCACGTCGTGCCGCTCCATTCGCCTGCTTGCCACCAGCGCCCGCAGCCGCCGGGGCAGCGCGCAGCCCACCGCCGCCGTCGCCAGCACGACCCGCACGGAAGTCTCGCCATAGAGCACGCCGCCGGAAAAACTGCCCGAAAGCAGGCCGCACAGCCCATAGGCCGCGCCGCCGAGCAGACAGGTCGAAAGCAGCACGCCCCCGGCGCAGCGAAGCACATCGGTCTTTTTTTGAAACCGAAAGGCCGCCGTCATGCCGAAAAGCAGCAGCGCCTTCGCCCAAAACGTCAGCAAAACCGGCGCGTTCATCGCCATGGCCGCCACGGCTGCGCTGCCCGCGCACACCAGCGCCGTCCGCCAGGGATGGAGCGTCCGCCTGCAAAAGGCCGCCGCCCCCCTGAGGATCAAAAACCCCATCAGCGCATTGTCGAACAAAAACCATTCGAGATAAACCGTTTTCATGTCCTTCTCCCATTTTCGCCGCGCGTCTTTTGCCGCTTTTGTCAGATCGTTTTTCGTTTCCTTTTTCGTTTGCCGAATTTTTGCCAGAATGCTTTCAAAGCACTTTCAGAACGGTTTTCCCTTGA
>JAEYFO010000055.1 GCA_023402915.1 Bacillota bacterium
TTGACTGCGCTCCGGAGTGCTTCCGGTGTTCCCGCGCCGCTCAGACGTATTCGATCACCACGTCTTTTCCCATTTCCTCCATGTGGCGGGCGATCTCCCGCAGGACGCGCATCTTCACGTCGTAGTCGATGGGGAGCTTGGGGTTCTGGTGGGCGGGATTGCGCGCCATGCCCAGCATCATATGGAGGTTGGTGCATTGATCCGTCAGCATCCGCGCCAGCTGCGCCGCGCCGTTTTTGCCGGGGACGACCGCGCTCGCGCCCTTTTGGCGGTACTGTTCGAGATACTGGAGCGTGCGCGTGAGGGTCAGCGCCCCCTCCGCCACCAGCTCGATGCCCTCCATGGCTGCGGTGGGCGGCACCTTCGGGTCGTCATAGTCGAGGTTGACGGACATGGTGCGCCCCAGAATGCGGGAGGTCATCTGCGACGTGCTGCCGCCGCAAATGGCGTGCAGCCCCGGCAGCGCCATGAATTTTTTCACGGTCTCCACGTCCTTTTCCGGATCGGCGGGCGGCCCGGCCATGAGGTTGAGCTGCAAGGGCCGGCGCAGCCGCACGGTCAGCACGCTGGTATCGTCCATGGGATGGCCTTCGTAAATTTCGTTGCACCGGGAAAGCAGCAGCCGGGTCAGGGCGGCGGCGCTCACGCAGGGGCGGTACTTTTCTTCGAGAAAGGCGACAGCGTTTTTCCGAAGCCAGCCCAGGGGCAGCGACTTCGTGCCCACCCCGGCGTGAATGACGCCGTCGGAAAACACGACGAACGTATCCTCCGGCTGGGCGGTGAAGCGGCGCTCATAGATGGTCTTTCCGCTGAGAAACCGCTTGCGCGCGGGAAATTCCAGCCGCTTCCCCTCCCGCAGAATGACCAGCTCCGGGTTGTCGAATTCCGCGATATACACCCGGTCGTCCGGAAATATCTGGAGCATGGTGAACGTACAATAGGCCACGCCGCGCTGGGCGCACACCGGCAGAGTGCTCACGACGGTCTCGAGCGCCTCATCGATGGTCGCGCCGCCGGAGAGCATGGAAAGAACGATCTTCCCCGTGAGCGTGGAAAGGATGTTGGCCTTGACGCCGCTGCCCAGGCCGTCGGCCAGCACGGCGACGACGGAATCCCTGGCGCGCACCACCCCCACCGTGTCGCCGCAAAGCTCTTCGTTCCACTTATTCAGGCTTTCATAATACGTTTCGATATAAACGCTCATCGGTTTTCCCCGTCCGTTTCGCCGAGAATGGAGCGCCGGATGCGGTTGAGCGCCAGCTTGGTCTCCGCCGTCGTCTCCCCCAGGAGCGAGGCGATCTCCTGCGCGACGCGCATCTGTTTATCGATGACGTTTTGCGCCAGCTGCGCCGTTTCGCTGTAGGTCTCCCGGCGGGTCTGTTCGTCCGTCACATCCCGCAAAAACACTGCAAACCACCCTGTTTCTTCGTCCCGGCAGACCCGCTCCCGCGTGATGAGCGCGCGCTCCGGATGCCGCCGGATGGCAAGCGCTTCTCCTTCCGCCCGCGCCTGCCGGAGCAGCTCTTCGCAGTCCAGAATTTCGGAAAACGCCCGCCCCACGGCGCTTTCGTCCAATTGGAGCAAAGCGCGCGCCGCGACGTTGTGCCAAAGGACGCTTTCCGTTTCGTCCAGAACGATCATGCCCTCCTGCGAGACGCTTGCGGCCAGCGCGGCACAGGCGAGCGCCCTCTCATCTGTTTGCTGATTTTGAAGCTGCGCGTTCTTTTCGCAGCGCTCTTCCGTGGATCTCATGGCTGTTTGTTCCTCCTTTTGGGCGCGTCCTTTTGGAAAATCGGAAAAGCGGATTTTGCCGTGTGCTTTTCCTGCGATCTGTGCTATAGTAAGGAGCAGCGCGGGAACGCGGCTTTGGGCTTTTGTCCCATCGCATTTTGTCCCGTTCGCCGCCGCTCTTTTTGTTTTTTGTTGAAATCATCGTAGCAGGAACACCCCGCTGCGGTCAAGAAGGGAATCCGGGAAACCATGGCTGTTGTTTCTTATTCTGTTCTGTTGGAAAACGCCCGCCGGGAGGGCTATGCCGTGGGCTGCTTTGACGCGGTGGATCACCTCAGCGCCCAGACCTGCATCGACACGGCCGTGCGCCTGCGCTCCCCCATCATGCTGGCGCTCTCGCAGGTCCACCTCAAGTACCTCGACCCCTGCCGCCTGACGAAGGAAATGCTGCGCATGGCGGAGGAAGCGCCCGTTCCCGTGTGCCTTCAGTTTGACCACGCCACGGACGAAAGCCTCATCCGGCAGGCCATCGACTGGGGCATGAACGCCGTATTGTACGACCTTTCCGCCCTGCCGCTTGAGGAGCACATCGAAAAAATGAAGCCGGTGGCCGCCTACTGCCACGAGCGGGGCGTATGCGTCGAAGGGGAGCTGGGGCGGCACGGCAGCCGCTGGTCCGCCGAAGAGGGCAGCTCCTACGGCGCGCACAAAAAGACCGACCCCGCCGCCGTGGCCCGCTACGTCGAAGAGACGGGCGTGGACGGCCTGGCGGTCTATGTGGGAAACAGCCACTCCCGTCTCGACGAAGAGGCCCGACTGGACGTGGGGCTGCTCGACGCCATTGCCGAGGCGTCCCCCGTGCCGCTGGTGCTGCACGGCTCCTCCGGCCTGGACAAAAAGGACGTTTCCGTGCTCATCAGCCGGGGCGTTCTCAAGGTCAACAACTACACCGAGCTGTCCCGCGCGGCGGTGAGCGCCCTTCGAAGCGCCCTTTCCATCCCCACGTGGAGCGATTACCATCCCCTGCCGGGCATCGCCGCGTCCGCCATGGAAAAAGTCATTGAAGAAAAGCTGCGCACGTTCGGTTCCGTGGGAAAAGCCTGATCCTTTGGGGGAATTTTGCGCAAGTTCGTCCCGCTTTCCCCTTGCATTCGCGTTTTGACCATGCTATACTAAACGGGTAATTGTGCCGAGGAGGTTTCAAACTGTGGAAGTTTTGCTTTGGATTGTTTACATTGTGATGGTGCTGGGCGCACTGGCGCTGATCGCTTTGATTCTCATGCAGAAGGGCAGCCAGGGCGGCGGCCTCGGTTCTGCCTTCGGCGGCGCTGCCGACACGTTCTTTGGCAAGAACAAGTCCAAGACTGCGGAAAGCCAGATGCAGCTTTGGACGAAGGTTCTGAGCATCGCGCTGGGCGTCGTCGCCATCGCGCTGTGCCTGATCCTCAAGCTGGGTTGATTGATGTCAGCAAGGGCGGCTCGTTCGGCAGAACGTGCCGCTTTTTTCCGTTTCCGGCGCTGTAACGCCGTGCCGCGCCCTGCTTTGGGGCGCGCTTTTCGAGAAGTTTAACAAAAATTTTGACGCAAAAAGAAAAATACCTGCCGCCCGCTTTGGGGCGGAGGAAGGATCGCATCCGTGACGACAGAAAAAGACATGAACGAAACGACCGTCCTGCCCACAGCACCCGGACAGGAGCCTGAAAAAGACAGCGGCAAGCCCCCGCGCCGCCGTCGTCGCCGCCGCACGAACGGCGAGCAGAAAAAGGCCGCGCAGGCGGAAAAGGCCGCCCCCGCCCCGCAGCAGGGCAAGACCACCCGACGGGCGAAGAAGCGCTCCCGTCCCAATCAGGACATCAACGCCGCCGACCCCACCGCCGCCATCAAGGCGCGCATTTTTGAGGTGGATCCCGCGGCGGAGGCCAAAGAAGATCTGCCCCCCATCCTGCCGCTGCTGCCGGAATGGGAAGGCTCCGTTCCGCTGCGCAGCGAAAAGCCGCGCTCCCCGCGCCGGGAAGCCGCGCCTGCGGCGGAAAACGCGGCGGCCGCTTCTTCGGAAAAACCTTCGGAAAAGCAGGCGGAAAAAACCGCTGAAAGGCCCGTCAGGCACGCTGCCGCGCCGGTCGATCCGGATATGCAGCAGCGCATTCTCGACACCCTGCGCGCCCTCGGCTCCCCGCAGCCCGCGGAGGATCTGCTCGACGCCATGGCCGTGCCCGCCCTGCCGTTTTATCACGCGCTGGACGCGCTCGAGACCGAAGGCCGCCTGTTCACCACCCGCAAGCAGAAAGTCGCCCTGCCCGAGCAGCTGGGCTACGTGACCGGACGGCTCCAGATCACGTCCCGCGGCTACGGCTTCGTCATCCCCGGCGAAGAGCAGGAGGACGTGTTCGTGGCGCAAAGCGCCCTGGGCGGCGCATTGAACGGCGATACCGTCACCGTTCGCCCCGTGCAGTCCCAGTCCCGCGGCGCTTCCTCCGAGGGCGAGGTCATCGCCATCGTCGAGCACGCCAACACCCAGATCGTCGGCACGTTCCATAAAGAGGGAACCACCTGCACCCTCGTTCCGGACAACAAAAAGCTCGGCCCCTCCTTCCCGGCGGTCAACGCCCGCCGCGGCGCGGCCAAGGACGGCCAGAAGGTGGTCTGCCGGATGGACTACGCCGCCGGCAAACAGCCCGTCGCCCGGGTTCACGAAGTGCTGGGCTGGCCCGAAGAAGCGGGCACGGACGTGCTTTCCATCATCCGCGCCCACGACCTGCCCGAAGCCTTCCCCAAGGTGGTGCTCAACGCCGCCCGCGCCATAGCGCAGGAAGTGCCGCAGGACGACATTCTCCGCCGGGAGGATCTGCGCGGCATGACCATCGTCACCATCGACGGCCGGGATTCCAAGGACTTTGACGACGCGGTCTCCCTTGAGAAGCTCTCGGACGGGAACTACCTTCTGGGCGTGCATATCGCCGACGTGTCCCATTACATCAGGGAAGGCTCCGCCCTCGACAAAGAGGCCCTGCGCCGCGGCACCAGCGTGTATTTTGTCGATCGCGTCATTCCCATGCTGCCCGAAGAGCTCTCCAACGGCATCTGCTCCCTGAACCCCGGCGTGGACCGGCTGACCCTCTCCTGCTTCATGGAGATCGACCCGTCCGGCACGGTCGTTTCGCACCGCATTGCCGAAACGGTCATCCGCTCCTCGGAGCGTCTGGTATACGAGGACGTGACCGCGCTGCTTTCGGGCAACGCCGCCATGCGCCGCCGCTACAAGCGCCTCATCCCCATGCTCACCGACATGCAGGAGCTTTGGGGCATCCTCAACAACCGCCGGATGCAGCGGGGCAGTCTGGAATTCGAGCTGCCGGAATGCAAGGTGATCCTGGACGAGCAGGGGCACACGGAGGACGTGGTGCTGTGCGAACGGGGCATTGCCAACCGCATCATCGAAGAATTCATGCTCGTGTGCAACGAGACGGTGGCCGAGCACATGGCGCACCTTGGAAAGCCCATGATCTACCGCGTCCACGAAGTGCCGGACGAAGAAAAGATCACGGAGCTGGCGGCGTTCCTCGGCGGGTTCGGCCTGACGCTGCGCCGCTCGAACGGCCCGCTCAAGCCCAAGGCGCTGCAAACCGTTCTTTTGAAGGCCGTGGGCCGTCCGGAAGAGAACATCGTGTCCCGCGTGTCGCTGCGCTCGCTCAAAAAGGCGCGCTACTGCGAAGAGAATCTGGGGCATTTCGGCCTGGCCGCCGAGTATTACTGCCACTTCACCTCCCCCATCCGCCGCTATCCGGATCTTCTGGCGCACCGCGTCATCAAGGAGACGCTGCGCGGCAAGCTCTCCGCCCGGCGCACGGCTGCGCTGGCCGCAAAAATACCCGAGGCGGCGCAGCATTGCAGCGAACGCGAGCGGGCGGCCATGGAGACCGAGCGGGAAGTGGACGATCTCAAAAAGTGCGAATACCTTGCCAAGCACGTGGGCGAAGAGTTCACCGGCGTGATCTCCGGCGTGACCTCCTTCGGCATTTTCGTCGAGCTGCCCAACACCTGCGAGGGGCTCATCCGCGTGAGCGACCTGCCGGACGACTACTACGTCTTTGACGAAAAGAACTACCGCTACGTGGGCCGTCACCGCGGCGCGATCTACCGCCTCGGCGATTCCGTGACCATCACCGTCGCCGCCGTGGACGCCGAAGCCCACCGGGCGGACTTCTCCCTTGTGACCGACTGGTCGAAAAACCGCGACGGCAGCAAGAGCAGGCCCGCTTCCCGCGCAAAGGCGCAAAAGGGCGGCGCGCCCCGCAGCGGAAAAACGCAAAAGGCCGGCGTCTCCGCGCCGCAGGGAAAGAGCGCTCCTTCCCGCAGCGGCAAGCCGGGACGGGGCCAGGGTCAAGGCCAAGGTCAAAGATCCGGCGCAAAGAGCGCATCCCATCGCAAGGACAAATAGCAAGCAGAACCTTCCAAACGGGCGCACGGTCAAGGGGCAGCGGCCGGGCGCTCGTTCCTTTTTTGAACGGCGACGAAAGGAGCGTTTTGCAAAAACGCTCTGTCCGGGCTTGCGCTTTCCGAAATTCAAATTTTGCGCATTCAAACGGAAAGCCTCGTGGAAATGCTTCACAAAAATACGTTTTCGCGCCGGAAGCGTTTTTCTTCAAAAGCCAAAAAGTCCGCGCACCCCAGTTTTTCTGCGGCCGCGCCCGCTTTTTCTCCTGCTGTCGATCACATTCGACAGCACAGCCCGTTTTCCCATCTGGTCAAACCCGCTCCGCTGTGCTATACTATAGAACACACCGCCCGAAGGAAAGGAGGGATTTCCATGCCCAAAGGCAAGGGCGTCAAGCCCATCGCCCAGAACCGCAAGGCGCGCCACGATTATTTCATCGAGGACACCTACGAATGCGGCATCGAGTTGGTCGGCACGGAAGTCAAGTCCATCCGCGGCGGCAAGGTGAATCTCAAGGACAGCTACGCCCGTGTGAAAAACGGCGAGGTGTTCGTCATCGGGATGCACGTCAGCCCCTACGAAATGGGCAACATTTTCAACCGCGACCCCTTCCGCGACCGCCGCCTGCTGCTGCACAAGTCCGAGATCCGCAAGCTCCAGGCCGCCACCATGCAGGATGGCTTCGCGCTCGTGCCCCTTTCGCTCTACTTCAAGGACGGCCGCGTGAAGCTGGAACTGGCCATCGCCCGCGGCAAAAAGCTCTACGACAAGCGCGCTTCCACCGCCGAGCGGGACGCCAAGCGGAACATGGACCGGGCGCTGCGCGACGCGAACCGGTAGGCCGGCAGGCGTTTCAGCCGCCGGTGAAGCCTGTTTTTCGCACTCAAAGTCAGCAGGGCTCCCTTATTTTGGAGCCAAACCCTTCCGAATCTTTCCCGTCTATCGGACACCTTTTTCCTGGGGATGTACTGGTTTCGACGGGGGTCAAAGAGGACGGATCAGCGAGCCGCAGCCCCGAGCTGCGTTAAAATCGGGAACTTAAACACAAACGCTAACAACGATTACGCGTACGCTGCGTAACTAAACGCGGCCGTCTGTCCGGAATCCCGTCGTCCGGGGTGCAGGCGTCATCAGACGGGGTCCGAGCCCGCCAAAGCTTTGCGGCGGCGCCCGTAACATGAAGCTACCGTAGGACGTATCCTGCCGTTGGGAGCCGTTCGAGGGGAATCTCAAATCAGCGGCTGCGCTCGGAGAAAGTCTTTCCAAAGGGCTCTCGGACAGGGGTTCGATTCCCCTCATCTCCACCAGCTCAAACCCGCACAGCGTCTTGCTTTGCGGGTCTTTTCTTTTTGGCCGGTACTCACTTTAGTACTCACTTTTGTTTTCCGCGCCGGTTTTTGTGCCCGTTTGTGGGCATGAACTCAGCTGCGCCGCCAGCCATTCCCGGCGCAAAACCGCCCCTTCCGTGGCGCTCGTCCATGTGGTGGAAAAGCTCTGAACGCCCACATGCCCCCAGCAGGCCGCGCTGTACTCCCGCCAGAGGTCGAGCAGCTTCCTGTTTCTCCGCAGCTGCTTCAGGCCCTCCCGTTCCGCGCGGCGCATTGCTTCGGCCGTGCAGCCGGTCTCTTCGGCCAGCTGCGCCCAGGGTCGCCGTTCCAGCGCGCGGGCGCAGATCACGGCGCGGGGCAGCGGGTCAAGCAGGCCGATGCCTTCCCGCACAATGCGCTGCATGTCGGCCTGCTCGGCTCTCTCCTGTGGGTCAACGGCAGCAGCGTCGGCAATGAAGTCGGCCAGACAGTCCCCCTCTTCCTCGGATGGATCCACAGGAGAGAAGAGCGACACGGGCGGCGCGGCATTTTCCAGCCGTTCCCGGCCCCTGACCCCCAGCAGGATACAAAGTTCCTTCTGCATGTAGAACACGGCCACAGTGAGGAAATTCCCCCGGTCTTCGTCCCATACGTCAACCGCCGCCAGCAGCCCCAGCGCGGCAGCCTGTAGAAGGTCCTCGAAGTCAGCGCCCCGATTCCGCTGCGCAAGGGGTCGGTATTTCAAAGAGACCCTGCGCATGATTCCGGCGTTCTGTTCCAGCAGCTCAAGGCTCTTTTCTCGATCTCCGGCGCGGATCACGCTCACAAGCTCTTCGTTGGTCATGGTTCTTCCCTCCCCAGAATGAAAAAAGGGAAGGGCCTCAGCCCTTCCCCATGCCTTTGAGCAAGTCCCGGATTTCTTCCAGCTGCTCCCAAAGGTTTTCAAGTGTAAGGCAGCCCTCGGCCACCAGACATCCGGCAGCGTGGCCGCCGAACCATTCACATTCCGGCCCCGCGCAGGGCATTCGCGTAACGGGACAGCGGCACTCAAACTCCGTCATGGTCGTGCTCCTTCTTGGCGGCGGCCAAATGGGCCGCAATGGCCACAAGGGAGCAGCAGCCCTCATAATACAGGCCGCAAACCGCGCCCGGACAGGTCGAGTGATTCAGAGGACATACTTTCAGTTCGTCCATTAGTCGCTGCCTCCATTCGTCTGCGGCGCGGGCTGCGCCTGATAGTAAATGGCCTTGGTCTTGTTGTCCAGCACGAAAGCGTCATAGACAATGCGGCCTTCCACCAGACTGCCGGAAATGCCAGGCGGGCTCTGGTGGATTTTGTAATCCTCCAGCTTCGAGGGGGCCACCGTGGCCACAGGATGGGCCAGCATGAAGCCGAAGTTCTCCGGCAGCCTGCCGGGGGACACCTTGACCACCGTCGCGCCGTCAAGGTTGGAGATCACGCCGCGCAGGCGCATATTTTCGCCGATATCGGTTTCCATGACGATGGAAGTAGACTGCTTCATGAGGGCGTACACCGCAGGCGTGACCACCAGCACGCGGCCGGTCTCGGGCACCATCGCTTCATCCAGCACCGTGTTCGCCTTGATGATCTCGCCGTAGATGTTGGCAGCCGTCAGGGTCAACGCCGTGGGCTTGGTTCCGGCCTTCGTGGCCATCACGCCATAGACATAAGCGTCTACCTCCGGCACGACGACGTTACGCACCTGACGGGCCAGCGCCTTGGCGGCTTCGAGCTGCTGCGCGGTTTCGTCCGTGTCCAGCTTGTCGAGCGCAAAGGTAAAGGCGCGGTCTTTGGAGAGCGTCAGCGTCTCCGTGGTTGCGTCCAGCCCCTGAACCGCGCCGTAGCGCGACCAGTTGCCGGAAGCGGGGCCGCTGCGGCCGTAGTCGTTCATCGTGGCCGTGGTGATCTTGTACACCTTGACCGTGTGCGCGCCGTCCCACTTGAAGTCCTGATTGGTCAGGAGGCTTTTTCGGCTCTCCTGCGTGAAAATCTCATCCACAAAGGGGAGATACTTCGTTACAAGTTCAATGCTCAATTCGTTCTATCCTTTCATTTCAGTCCCATGGCCTTCCGGATAGAATAGTCGTCGCCCAGCCCGCTTCTTTCTCTGTGGGTATATCCCGTATCAACGTGGGATTCCCCAGGGACAAAACCCATGAGTTTTTCGGCCGGCTGTTTTTTGAGCGCGTGCTCTTTGAGCAGCGCAATGCTCTTGTCCAGCGCTTCCACGCTGGAGCAGTTGAGCGCTTCGAGCAATTCCACAGGGAGGCCGTTTTCCGTCAGCTTCTCCCTTGCCGTGAGCGCCATTTCGCGCGCCGCAAGGTCTTTCTCCCTCTGAGCAAGCTCGGCCGTGCCGCGTTCGCGCTCCTTGGAAAGGCGCTCCTGTACGATGCGGTTCACGTCGTCCTGCGTAAAGGTCTTTCCCTCCGTGTTCGGAGTGTTGGGGGTGTTGTTCTGGTTGTCCATGCTCTTTCCTCCGTTTTACGCCGTGAGTAGGCTATTTGTGTAAGCAAAAAGGGCGCAGGAAACGGCCTCTTTCAGCCATTTCCCACGCCCTTGAAGGCTTCCGTCTTGCGCCGGGGTACTCTCTTGCTTACGGATCTATTTTACCAGATTTCCCCGCTGCGCGTCAAGTCGTGACCTCTTCCGGGGGCTCGTCCTCCGGCCGGTCGGGTACCCACAGATAGAGGTGATTCAGCCCCTTCTTGTCGTTGGGGCGGTACTTCCAGCGCGTCCCGTCCTTCTGGAGCGGGGCCAGCGCCCGAAGGAGCCTGAAAAACTCCTCCGGGTCTGTGTATGATGCGTGAATTTTGATTGACATTTGCCCCTCCTGCGCCTTACACTAAAGGCGTAGCACTTTCTTTTTTTGCCGCTTCGGAATGGCAGTTCCGGGCGGCCTTCTCTTTTTTGGCCTGCTGATAGAAGTCGCTGAGGACTTTATCCTCTGCCGCTTCGGCCTGCTGCACACACTCAAGGGCAACTTCCAGCAGAAGGGCTTCGTTGGAAAGCTCGGCGGCTTCAAAGGCGCGCAGGCCGGACAGCACTTCCAGCACGGCGCGGGCCTTCATGAGAAAGGGGTTCACGGCCGCCTCAAAGAGGACGGCGTAATGAGTCAGCCTCACTTCATCCGGGGTCGGGCACGGCGTGGCGGGCAGCACCACGTTCGAAGGTTCCATCTTTTTCATTTGTCTTTCCTCCAATGTCAAGTTTTATGAAGTTCTTCCCCTCTGGTGGGGAAAGCGCAGACCTTAAGTTTTCTTAGGTTCTGCTAAGTTTCCGGCCGTTCCGGGTTCCCTTCGCCGTGCAGGAGCCAGTTTATATAGCAGTCGTAGGCTTCCCGGCTCCTGAGGCGCGGGTCAAGGGCGTACCAGCCCACAAGAGGGAAAAAATACGGCTTCGCCCAATGGTAGGCGGCTGCTCTATCTCCTTTGGAGATTTTGAGCGCGTCGCGGGCGATCCGCTCAAGCAGCGGCTCCACCTCGAAGATCATCCACACGTCCCAGTCCAGTTTAGGACGTTGCAGCACCTGAGAAGCGACAATAAGTTTAGGCATGGTTTCTCCTTTCAAT
>JAEYFO010000191.1 GCA_023402915.1 Bacillota bacterium
ATTTTCCTGTACGATGATAAAATGGTGATCACCTTCAACTACAAGGAAGGCACGAAAACCATCACCTTCGCGGAATTGCAGGAAGCTGTCAGCAACAAAAACGGTTCGGATTTGGATTGCCTTGTTGCACCATAAAAGCACGATAGTTTCAAGGCTGTCGTGCTTTTTTTATTACAACATATTTCTGCGCAAGCAGAGCGAAAAGCGCTTGCTGGAATCTTTTTGCAAGACGAAAGTTCTTCTCTTTCGCAGGTGGGTGGGAGATTTGTTCAATCCGGCCGAATCAGGTGAGTTTGGAGAGAAAAGAAGCTGGAACGATCCATGAATGATTTCCGGATAGCTCCAAATTGAATCGCTTGACAACAAGCGTTAATGACTCGCGTGGGCGGAGAGGCAGCCGGGCGCACAGTCTTTCAGGGATGAAAAAGGAGAGGATACCGACGAAATAATGTTATGCTTTTTGGAAAACAAACTGCTTCACTCGTCGAAGGAGTTCGAACATACGACGGCGCACAGAGAAAATTCTGCTGTTCTGATTTGAGCGAAAAAGTTGTCTGAGTAAAGAAACGGAATTTTAAGAAGAATACATTCTTTTTGCGAAAAGCCCATCGTCACAGACAAAGATTTTTTGAAAAGCCCCTGTTCGGTTTCCTTTTGACAGGGGAAAAGACTGTCATAACAGCCGGTTTCCAGCCGATGAGACGGCTGTTTTGCTCTGCCAAACGGTGGGGTTATTTTTGCGCTCTCCGAGCCGTTTTTTTTACATCGGGTAAAAAATTGCCTTGTGATAGTCTAATGAATCCCGCCCACTGAAATAACAGGCAGGGAAGAGGGGGACGCAATTTTTTCGGCAGCGTTGCGTATTCTACGAATAAAAGGGCCATATCTCCTCAAAGCGGAGATATGACCCTTTTTTGCGAAAGCCCTTTTCACAAGCGGCTGCTTGCTGGAAGAAGAGATGCTCACTTCTTGTTCTTCCTGACGGCGTAGCCAACCAGATAGCACACGGCGGCCACGGCCATGCCGTTGAGGGAAGCGACGCCCCAGGGCACCAGGTTCGCCACCAGAGCGCCCAGCACCACGCCGGCAACGGCGAACCAGTTCACCTTTTCAGTGACCTTGACGTCATCATATTGATCCTTATTCAGGAAGTAGCCCAGCACCAGAATGATGCCCACCGGCGGCAGCGTGCAGTTGAGGATGTTCAGCCAGTTGCAGAAGTTCCAGTACAGCCACACGGACAGCACCGTGCCGATCACGCCGGAAACCAGCACCATGGGCTTCTTCCGCTTGCCAAAGATGTTGGCCAGACCCAGACCGGCGGAATAGAGCGCGTTGTCGTTGGTCGTCCAGATGTTCAGCCCCAGAACCAGAATGGCCAGATAGAACAGGTTGAGGTTGATCATCACCTCGAAAATATCATTGCCGCCCACGTAGACAGAGGAAACAGCGCCGAAGAAGAACATCAGGGAGTTGCCGATGAAGAATGCAACCACCGTGGTGATGATGCCGGCCTTGCCGCTCTTTGCAAAACGGGAGAAGTTCGGCGTCGCCGTGCCGCCGGAGACGAAGGAGCCGACCACCAGACCGGCGCCGCCGATGATGGTCAGCGTGCCGCTGGACTTGGCAAACTGATCCACCAGCGTGCCGTTGCCTCGCGCCACAGCGAGGATCATGGCCACAGTACCCAGCACCGCCACAAGCGGAACGGCGATGTAGCTGACGATGGTCAGGGACTTGATGCCGAAATAGGCGGAAGCCGTCATGCACACGCCGGCAAGCACCACCAGCAGCCACTGCGCCACCTGGCTGCCGCCGAGCAGCTCGTTGGCGACCGGGATCGCAAACATGGCGATGCCCACGCCGAACCAGCCGATCTGCGTCAGGGAAATCATCGCGGAGGGCAGATAGGAGCCCTTAGAGCCGAAAGATTTGCGCGCCAGCAGGTCAAGGCTCATGCCGGTCTTTGCGCCCACATAGCCCAAAAGACCCGTGTACAGGCTCAAAATCAGACCGCCCAGAACGATGGAGATGAGAAAGCCGCTGAAGTTCAGTCCTTCGGCCAACTGCTGGCCGACCCACATGCTGGCAGAGAAAAAGGTGAAGCCCAGCATGATCATGAACATGGTCATGACGCTGCGCCGGGCGCTTTGAGGGACTTTCTCTTCTGCGTAGTCGATGTCCACTACCGTTTTGTCGTTTTTCATCTGGGGAAATCCTTTCTTTATACTTTTTATACTCTTTGCCGGCTCAAAAAGCCCATACGCTCCCCGACGCATACCCGAAAAAAGGGACGCCATGCGCCTGAAAGGGCCCTGTGCGCCGGGAAGGGCATGACAACCCCCTTCGCCGGCTCAGAGTATCGTTTACAGGATGTACTTTTTCAGCGTAGTAGTGAACTCGTCGATCCGTTGCCGCGCGATCTGTTCGAGAGAAACGTCCCGCAGGCTTTCCACAAAGCCGCGTTCCTGCTGATAGAGCCAGCGCGTGGTTTTCGCATCCAGCTTTTCGTAGTGGCAGTCCTTGAGCCAGTCCTCATAGGAAATGGGCAGCGCGTGGCCCAGCTTTTCTTCCAGCAGCGCCTGCTTGTCGATGGTGCCGGCCCGCTCCAGAATGCCGTTCCAGAATTCCAGCACTTCTTCGATGTGGTCGTGGATCTCGTACCGGCGGGCGCCGCCGTCGTAGATCGTGCATTTTTCAAAGAGGGGATTTTGCATGGAAAGAGTTTCGCGGCGGAACGCCGGCGCGATGATGCCGCCCTTCCAGTAGAAGTCGATCAGTGCCCGGTTGATGCCGGAAACGCCCTTGTCGCCTTCTTCATAGCAGTTGAATACGCCTTCATAATAGACGGTAACAAACCCTTCGAAATCCGGCCAGTAGCCGCGGATCTCCCGCGTCAGGTTTTCCAGCGTCTCAACGCCCTGCCGCCCGCCAATGGTGAAGAGGACGATGTTTCGCAGCTGCGCGCCCTGCTGGCGGTAATAATCCGTCACATAGCGCAGGCAGTTGACCAGCGTTTCCCCCGAAGCGATGATATCGCCGATGAGCAGGGTGCTGTTCGGCACGGTGGACAGCTTGGAATATTTGATCTCCAGCCCGGCCAGATCGCCGTTTTTGAACACGCGCTCGCTGGACATGAAGCTGATGTCATGGACGCGGATGTGTTCCTTGTAGCAGCTCTCCTCAAGGGGATAGTTGAGCGCGCCCCGCAAAATGGAGAGGATGTTTGCAGAAGTGATCTTCTTTTTTTCCTTCAGGTAATACATCATCTGAGAAGTTGACGTTACCAGCGAAGCGTATACTTCGTAGCCGACGACCTCCGGATGGTTCATCAGCTTACGGGTCTCCGCTTCCGAGACAATGTAGTATTCGTTGAGAAAGTTTCCGCCCATCAGACGGTAGCAGTCCACGCCCTGATCGCAGAACTCCGGTACGAGCTGCACGTCTTTCCAGTTTTCGATCATCTCAGTTCCCTCCAACAAAAAGGACCGCCTGCCATTTGGGGGCAGAGGGTCCTTGGTTTACGATATTTTCAGTAGAAGAAAAGAAGGAGGGGGCGCTTCGCACGCTTTTTCGACAGCATATTCCAACCCTCCCTTTTTTATACTGTTGCTATTATACGGAGAAGCCTTTCGCTTGTCAAGAAGGGGGCGCCGCATAACACGGGAGAATTTCAAATAAATTTTTGCACCCGGTCATTCCGGCTTTCCGCAGAGGCGGCAGGGTTCTTCCGCTTTGGCCTTTTTTGGCGGCAGGATCGTTCTGACGCCAAAGAGAAAATACAGCAGGTGACAGAGCCAGACCAAGGCCACGATGGCGCAGGGCAGCCAGAGCCCCTTTCGCAGCATCATGAAAATGCCGAAGCCCATCAGCAGCGTGACGGATGTGAGGATCGCCGCCTTGGTGCGGACAGTCATGCCCTTTTTCTGTACGAAATCAGAAAGGTGCTTTTGATACAGCGCCGTTCCCACAAACCAGTCGTGGAGCTTTTGCGAGGAATTTGCAAAGCAGAACACCGTCAAAAGGAAGAAGGGCACGGTGGGCAAAATGGGCAAAACGACGCCCACGCAGCCGAGTGCAAGGCTCAAATAGCCGAAAAAGAGGAAAAACAGTCGCTTCAGCTTCATGGGACGGCTCCTTTCTGCGCCGGAAAGATCAGTCGGTTCGATACGCGCACGGGGGAGAAGCGTTCAGCTCATTCGCCCGTGTTCCACGGAAAAGACCGCGTCGGCCATGCGCATAGTGGACGCGCGGTGGGAAACCAGCACGACGGTTTTGTCTCCGCGGGAATCGTGCAGGGATTTGAGGATGATCGCCTCGTTCAGGCTGTCCAGATTGCTGGTCGGTTCATCCAGAAGCATCAGCGGTGCGTCGTGCAGAAACGCCCGCGCCAGCCCCAGCCGCTGCCGTTCACCGCCGGACAGCGTGTCGCCCAGCTCGCCCACCGGCGTGTCATAATCCTGAGGAAGGGTCAAAATGAAGTTGTGGACAGAGGCTTTTTTGCAGGCGGCGATCAGCTCTTCGTCCGTCGCGTCCTGCCTGGCGATCTTCAAATTGGCGCGAATGCTGTCGTGAAACAGCTGGGTCTCCTGGGTGACAAAACTCTCCATGGCGCGCAGGTTCGCCGTGTTGACGCTTTGGATGTCCGCGCCGGAAATACAGACGCGCCCTTGCTGCGCGTCCCAGAAACGCATCAGCAGCTTGAGTAGCGTGGACTTTCCGCTGCCGCTGCGTCCGGAGATCCCAACGACGGAATGCGGGGGAATGGAAAGCGATACGTCCGAAAGAATGGGCTCCCTGCCGTAGGAGAAGGAAACGTGCTCCGCCGCCGCGCCGGAAAAATCACGCTCTGGCTGCCCAAAGACCTCTTCGACGGCCGGCTGCTCGTCCAGAATGTCCAGCACCCGGTTTCCGGCGGCAAAGGTGTTTTGCAGCGTGCTGCCCAGGTTGGAAAGGGCGATGACTGGCCCGAAGGACGAAAACAGCGCCAGCGTCGAAAGCAGCACGCCGTCAAAGCCGATGGCCCCGGAAGCGTACAGCATTGCGC
>JAEYFO010000193.1 GCA_023402915.1 Bacillota bacterium
GTGTTCTGCTGGATGGAATCCATGAACGCATCCAGACCTTCCCGCAGGGGCGCGAACCACTGGCCGTTATAGACCAGCTCGGAATAGCGGATGGCCACCTGATGCTTGTAGTGCAGGGTGTCGCGGTCGAGGCAGATCATTTCCAGCTGCTTGAGGGCGGTGTAGAGAATGGTGCCTGCGGGATTTTCGTACACGCCGCGGCTCTTCATGCCCACGAGACGGTTTTCGATCATGTCGTCGATGCCGATGCCGTACTTCGCGCCGATCTCGTTGCACTTTTCGATCAGCTCGATGGGCCCGAGCTTTTCGCCGTTGACCGCCACCGGGACGCCCTTTTCAAACTCGATCTCGATCACTTCGGACTCGTCGGGCGCATCCTTGGGGCTCTTGGTGATGAGATAGAGGTCGTCCTTCGGCGCGTTCCACGGATCCTCCAGGTCTGCGCCTTCGTGGCTGATGTGCCAGATGTTGCGGTCCATGGAATAGGGCCGTTCCTTCGTCACGGGCACGTCGATGCCGCGGGCGGCAGCGTATTCGATCTCTTCCTCGCGGGATTTGATGTCCCAAAGCCGCCAGGGAGCGATGATCTTGATGTCGGGATCGAGCGCCTTGATGGTCAGCTCAAAGCGGACCTGGTCGTTGCCCTTGCCGGTCGCGCCGTGGGCGATGGCCTTGGCGCCTTCCTTGTGGGCGATGTCCACCAGCGCCTTGGCGATGGGCGGGCGGGCCATGGACGTGCCAAGCAGGTAGGTGTTTTCGTACATGGCGCCGGCTTTGAGCGTGGGCCAGATGTAGTCCGTGATGAATTCTTCGCGAAGATCGGCGATATAGAGCTTGGAAGCGCCGGTCTTGATGGCCTTTTCGTGAAGGGGTTCAAGCTCTTCGCCCTGACCCACGTCCGCAGCCACGGCGATAACTTCGCAGTCATAGTGCTCCTTGAGCCACGGGATAATAATGGAAGTATCCAGACCGCCGGAATAGGCCAGCACGATTTTTTCTTTTGCCATGATGATCGTCCTCCTGTTTGCAGGTAAAAAACTTGAAAGGCGCGTGCGCCTCGATTGACTATGCGTAATTATACACTTATGCGAATTGATATGCAATAGGGTTTTTGAAAATTTTTGAACCTTTTTGAAAAATTTCTTTTGAGATAAAATGTGCGGCAAAAAAGAGAATCTATGTTCTTTTCTTGTTGTGTGAAAAGGGGGAAGATGCTAAAATAGGAAAAGAACAAAGGGGGAAAGCGGATGCGCATTCTGGGAATCGACCCGGGGCTGGCCACAGTGGGCTACGGGGTGATCGAAAGCGAAAAGGGCCGGATGAAGATGATCGATTACGGCACGATCGAAACGCCGGCGAAGATGCCGCTGCCCCGCAGGCTCGAAGAGGTGTACGGCGGAATGCGCGAGCTGCTCGAGGAATTTTCTCCGCACGTCGTCGCGTTTGAGGAGCTGTTTTTCTATCATAACGTTACGACGGCCATCGCGGTGGGTCAGGCGCGCGGCGTGCTGCTGCTGGCGGCGCAGGAGGCCGGGCTTCCGCTGTACGAATTTACCCCCATGCAGATCAAGCAGGCGGCGGTGGGCTACGGCCATGCGGACAAAAAGCAGGTGCAGCAGATGGTGCGTATCCTTTTGAATCTGCGCGAGGCGCCCAAGCCGGACGACGCGGCGGACGCGCTGGCCATCGCCATTTGCTGCGCAGGGGCCTACGGCCCGATGATCGACGAACAATACGGCATCCGCTGACGGCGCGGAGTTTTTTGAGAAAAAGGAGCGAAAGCAGGCATGTTTGCGTTTTTGAGGGGCGTTGCGGCGGAGATCGAAAGCGACCGGGCGGCGCTGGACGTCGGGGGCGTGGGATACGAGCTGCTCTGTTCGAGCACGACGCTCTCCCGGCTCAAAAAGGGACAGGAAGCGCTGCTGTATGTCCACATGAACGTGGCGCAGGACGCCATTGCGCTCTACGGCTTTGCGACGAAAGAAGAGCGCGCCATGTTCCGCCGGCTCATGGGCGTGAGCCGCGTGGGGCCGAAGGCGGCGCTCTCCGTCCTTTCGGCAATGCAGCCCGCCGACGTGGCCATGGCCATCGTGGCCGGAGACGAAACGGCGCTGGCCCGCGCGCCCGGTCTCGGGAAAAAGACGGCGCAGCGGATCATTCTGGAATTGAAGGAAAAAATCGCCACGGAAGAAGCGTTCCTTTCGGCGGGCGGAAGCGGCGCGGCTGCTGCGGCCGTTCCTCTGGCGGACGAAATCCGGCAGGAAGCCGTGACGGCGCTGGTGGCGCTGGGCTACGACGCGGGCACGGCGGCGCGGGCGGTCAGCTCCGTGACGGAACCGGCCGTGCGGGTGGAGGACCTGCTCAAGGCGGCGCTGCGCCAGCTGGGAAGAAGATAGCGGCGTGCGGGGACGATAGGGGCGCGGCCTGAAGAAAGAAGCTTGGGAAAAGAAACGAACGGGACGCGCGAAAGGACCGGAAGGAGAAGAAACACACCGATGGCGGAAAAGAAATTTCACTCCGGCAGGGCAAACGAAGAGGCGGCCTTTGAGACCGACCGCCTGATGAACACCGGATTCGAGGCGGAGGACGTGGACATTGAATTCAGTCTGCGTCCCCGGTTTTTGCAGGAATATATCGGGCAGGGCGAAGTGAAGGAAGCGATGGAAATTTCCATCGGCGCGGCCAAGCTGCGGGGCGAACCGCTCGACCACGTGCTGCTCTACGGCCCGCCCGGACTGGGAAAAACCACGCTGGCGGCAGTCATCGCCAACGAGATGGGCGTCAACATCCGCACCACCTCCGGCCCGGCCATTTCCCACGCGGGCGATCTGGCGGCCATTTTGACGAATCTTCAGCCGGGCGACCTGCTGTTTATCGACGAGATCCACCGGCTCAATCCGGCGGTGGAAGAAGTGCTCTATCCCGCCATGGAGGACTACGCCGTGGACATCATCGTCGGCAAGGGGCCGTCCGCCCGGTCAATCCGGCTGGATCTTCCGCGCTTCACGCTGGTGGGCGCAACGACGAAGGCGGGAATGCTCTCCTCCCCCCTTCGCGACAGGTTCGGCATCGTCCACCGGTTGCAGCTGTATTCTCTGGAGGATCTGGTGCATATCATCACCCGCTCGGCGTCTTTGCCCCGGGTCGGCGCGATGATCGAGCCGGAGGGCGCGCTGGAGATCGCCCGGCGTTCCCGCGGCACGCCCCGCATTGCGAACCGCCTGCTGATGCGGGTGCGCGATTATGCGGACATGCGCTGCGGCGGCATCATTACGGCGGATGCGGCGCGCGAGGCGCTCGACAAGCTGGGCATCGACGCGGTGGGGCTGGACGCGGTGGATCGAAACCTCCTGCGCGTCATGATCCGGCAGTTTCGTGGCGGCCCGGTGGGGCTGGAAACGCTGGCCGCCTCCACGGGCGAAGAAGCGTCCACCATCGAGGACGTGTGCGAGCCGTTTCTGCTGCAAACCGGCATGATCGCCCGCACGCCCCGGGGGCGCGTCGTCACTGCGCAGGGCTATGAGCACATGCACGAGCCGCTGCCCGGCGGACAGCTCAGCTTTTAGGGGAAAGAGCGGAGAGCGAACAGGCTCCCGCGTCCGTTCGGGTTTTTTGAAGCAGCTGGAAAAATTTCAGGAAGAGAGAGCAGATTCAAAAGGGCCGGTTTTATTTGACGGGATCGACGCGGCCTTTTTGGATGCGCCTTTGCCAGGGAAAGATTTGCCGCTTTTCTGCGCGCCAGCGTTCCGAAAAAAGGCGGATGTTTTTGAAAAAACAGACAAAAAAGACCGAAAGAGCAGTTTCTTCCGGCCTTTTTTCTTTTCGGAACAACTCAATACAGCTCGTTTTCCACGACGCACTGAGACTTGATGCGTCCGACGAGAAACTGGAGCGCATCGATCACGTGGGGACGGATGTCGCCGCCGATGAGCACGTACATGATGTCGTCGCCCAGGGTCAGCCGCCCTTCGTTGAGCCAGGTGCGGATGTAATACACGCCTTCGAGTTTGTAGGTTTCTTCCACGGCGGCAGCGACTTTTTCCCTGTCGTAGGAAAAGACCATGCCGGTCACGGGCAGGGTGCCGCTTTCGTTTTGCCGGACGAGCGCCTTGGCCGTTTGGCGGACGGTGCCGTTGTGGACGAGATACATGCCGATCTTGGCGGAACTGGGGTCGGCCTTGGCCTCTTTGAGCCACTGGTCGATGGAAGGAACGGAGCTCATGAAAAACACCTCTTGCCTGTTTTTGAAAAAAGCGGCGGCAGCGCCGTTTTCTTTTGAGGGTAGCAGAAGCGGCGGGGTTTGTAAAGGTTTCCCGGAAAGAAAGGGGGCGTGGGGCTTGCGCCGGGGACGGAGGCGTGATAAAATAGGGAACAGTTTCAAAGACAAACCCAAAGGCAACGATGGAGAAACTTTTTCAAAACGCGCCAAAGAGAGCGGGGTCGCGGCTGAAAGCCCTGCGCGCAGACGGAAAAAGCCCCCGCTCCGGAGCCGCCGCACGAAAAGGCGTTTTCGCAAAGTGCGGCCGAAGGGACCGCGTTACGGTCAGAGCCTCTGCTTCGTCGCTCTTTCTTTATTGGAAGGCCGGGCCGGGGGAAAAAAGGTGGTACCGCGCAGAAAGACGCCCTTTTACAGGGGCGTTTTTATTTTTTCAAACGAACAAAACGAAAAATCAAACCGCAGCCAGGAGCGCGGAAGTTTTCAGGAGGAACCATGGCAAAGAAAGAAGAATTCGTTTCCCATATCGCCCGCCGGGACGAGGATTTTCCCCAGTGGTACACGGACGTGATCCTCAAGACCGACATGGTCGATTATTCCGACGTCAAGGGCTGCATGGTCATCAAGCCCTACGG
>JAEYFO010000222.1 GCA_023402915.1 Bacillota bacterium
GTGTACTACATTCCGGACGCTTCCGGAAAATTTCTCATGGCTGACCCGGAAGAAACGACCATTTTGTCTGCAACGACGGGCGAGACCGTGGAGCGGAACTATCTGCGCACGGTGGTGTTCGGCCTGATGACCGGCAGCCGCGCCGAGCTGTTCGGCGGCTTCAACCTCGGCAGCACGGAACCGGCGATCGTGCTGGATGAAAACGGGCGAAAGAGCGCGTTCGTGCTGCTTCGCTCCCGGCCGGAAAACGAAGCGCTGGCCTACGGTTCGCTGGTGTATACCATCACGGGCTTTGTCTGCAACATCACCCACGTGACCCTCGCCGTGGAGGACGCAAGCGCGCCCGAGGGCTACCGTCTGATCGAAGAAGTGCCCGGCCTCGGGTCGTTTCCCGGGGGTGTGTTTCACCGGAGCGATTTTTCCGGCCTGATCGGCGATGATGTGACGCTCTATTATCCGCTGCAAAGCGGAAAGGGACTTACGGCGGTGCAGCGCGCCGTGCCGCAGGCGGAAAGCCAGGAGCCGGTCACGATCCTGCAGGAGCTGCTGTGCGCGCCGCCGGAGGACGGGACGGTCCGCCTGCCCATCGACGCGGTGGAAAAGGAAGAGATCCTTGGCGCAAAGCTGTGCGGCAACACGGTCGTGGCCAATTTTTCCGCGTCGTTCCGCGAAAAATGCAGTTCTTTGCCGTCGGAGGACGAATCGGCGCTGATTTACTCGATCGTCAACACTCTTTGCGAAATCTCCGGCGTTACGCAGGTGCAATTCCTTTTTGAAGGAACGAGCGTGGACTCCCTCGGCGCGCTCAACCTTTCCGGCCCGCTGATGCGAAGCCCCGGCGTCGTCCTTTCCTGAGCGGATCCTTATCCTGATTTTGAGGTGATTGTTTTATGAAAAAGTGGAGCACCAAAAAGAAAATCATCGTATTTACGCTGCTGGCGCTGCTCGCGGTGGCCGCCTTCATCGTGATCCGGTTCATTTCCGAAGTGACCAACCCCAAGCTGGCCTTTTCGCAGGCGCTTTCGGGGATACGTCCCTGACCTCTCCAACGGAAGAACTCCCGTCGGACGTTTTGGAGGCCGATGAACCGAAAGAGAGCGCTTCGCCCGCCCCGGAAGAAACGGCCGCGCCTTCCCCCCCGCCAACGGTCGACCCCATGGCGGCGGTTGAAGCGCAGTCCGACGCGGAGTTTATGAAAAACAACGTCAATATTCTGGTGCTTGGCCTCGACGAAAGCGCAGAGCGGGAGAACTGGGGCTCCTTCCGCACGGACACGATGATCCTGGTTTCGCTCGACTTTGAGGACAACTGCGTCCACATGATCTCCCTGCCCCGCGACAGCTACGTTTCTCTTTACGGCAGCAGCAAAAAGGGCAAGATCAACAGCGCGTTTTCCCTTGGCGGCGGCGCGTCGAAAAAGGGTTTTGAGTACGCCTCGCGGACGGTCTCTTCCGTGCTGGGCGGCATCAATATCCACT
Organism: Bacillota bacterium; assembly: GCA_023402915.1. Taxonomy (GTDB): domain Bacteria; phylum Bacillota; class Clostridia; order Christensenellales; family CALWSW01; genus JAEYFO01. The sequence continues at coordinate 1,479 of JAEYFO010000222.1, forward strand.
ATTACGTCGGTTTTGACATGCAGGTCGTTAAGGACGTGGTCAACGCCATGGGCGGCGTGGATTATAACGTGGACGTGGAAGTGACCATGAACGGCCGAAAGCTCTATCCCGGCCAGCAGCACATGAACGGTCAGGCCGTGCTGGATTACTGCCGCCAGCGCAAGGGCTCGAGCGACATCGCCCGCGTCGGCCGCCAGCAGAAAATGCTCATGGCCATTTTCTCGCAGCTCAAATCCACCAGCCAGATCGCCAACATCCCCCAGATCTATTCGGCTGTGCAGGCGAACATCAAGACAGACCTGTCTTTCTCGCAGGTGTGCTCGCTGGCGCTCTTTGCCGCCCGGCTCAATTCCTCCGATATTCACACCCACATCCTGGAGGGTGAGTTTCTCAACATGAACGGCGTGAGCTATTGGGGAATCTCCCAGAGAAAAAAACAGAAGATGATCAAGGAAGTGTTCGGCTTTACCTGCAAGATCGACGAAACCGAGGACGTGGGCTACATCAAAACAGAGCTGGCCAAGGTGCAGGAAGCCATCAGCGCGCTGCTTTCGGAAGCGAAGTCTCTTGCGTCCAAGGCGGACGCGCTGGCGCAGAGCGACCCGGCAAACAGCGCGGCATTGACGGCGGCGGCAGAGACGCTGCGTTCCGCCTGCGAGGAGCCGGACGATGAGACGGCGCTTGAAGAGGCCATTGCAGCGTTCCGCGCCGTGTACGATCCCATCGCCGCCAATGCGTCCGCTCCGTCCGGTTCAGAGGAACAGCCCGTGGAGGAAGAGCCTGTTTCGGGCGAAGAGGAAATTCCGGACGAAATTCCGGATGAAATTCCCGGCGAGTCCGGCGAAGAGGAGATCCCCGTCGAATAAACAATTCGTGCGTTTGGGTTTTTGCCTGAAAGACGCCTTGCGATAAATATCAAACCTTTGGAGGTGGAACACTTGGTTGAAATCAGAGAGGTCAAGACCAACCGGGAGCTCAAAAAGTTCATCCAGTTTCCCAACCGGCTCTATGCCAACGAGCCGAATTGGACGCCCGACCTGCTTTCAGACGAAATGATGAACCTGCGCCGCGACAAAAACCCGGCGTTTGAGTACTGCGAAGCCCGCTATTTCATGGCATACCGCGATGGAAAGCCCGTTGGAAGGATCGCCGGCATTCTCAGCCATAAGGCCAACGAGACCTGGCGCCGGAACCGGATGCGCTTTTCCCGTGTGGACTTCATCGACGACGACGAAGTGGTGGACGCGCTCTTTGGCGCTGTGACGGACTGGGCGCGCGAAAAAGGCTGCAACGAGCTGCATGGCCCCATCGGCTTTTGCGACATGGACAAAGAGGGAATGCTCATCGAAGGATTCGAGTATCCCAATATGTTCATTACCATGTATCATTTTCCTTATTATCTCAAGCAGCTCACGCGCATCGGTTTTGAAAAAGCCACGGACTGGGTGGAATACCGCGTCTACGTGCCCGAAGAGATCCCGGAGCGTCTGGCGCGGCTGAGCGACGTGATCCTGCGCCGCCAGAAGCTCACGAAGTTCGAGTTCAAAAACAAAAAGCAGCTCAAGCCCAAGATCGAGAGCATCTTCCGGCTCATCAACGAGGCGTATCAGCATCTTTACGGCGTGGTGGAGCTGACCGACACGCAGATCCAGCATTATGTCAAGCAGTTCCTGCCGCTGGTGCAGCCGGACTTTTTGCAGATCCTGCTGGATCAGTCCGGCGAGGTGGCGGCCTTCGGCCTGCTGATGCCGTCGCTGGGCATGGCCTGCAAGAAGGGCGGCGGAAAGCTCTTCCCCACGGGCTGGTATCACCTGCTGCGGGGACTGAACCGCTTCGATGTGATGGACATGTATCTCATCGCGGTGCGTCCGTCGCTGCAAAACTGCGGCATCGACGCGGTTTTGATGGAGGGAATGATCAAATCCGCCCATAAGCACGGCGTCCGCTTTGCCGAAACCGGGCCGGAGCTGGAGACGAACACCAAGGTGCAGGGTCTTTGGAAAAATTTCAAGGCCGAACAGCACAAGCGCCGCCGCTGCTTCATCAAAAGCATCTGACGTGCTTGCGCTCGCGCCGTGCAGCCGCAATCCCCCTGCGGGGCACACAGCACCCCTTCGCGGGGCGCACAGCATCCCTTCGGAGCACGCGGCACCCCTTTGGGGCACACAGCAGGAACCGGATGTGACCTTGCCGGTCGAGAAAACCAAAACAGAAAACATCTGCCGCTTTCTTTTTCGAAGGAAGGCGGATGTTTTTTTACCGTCGAAAATTGACGATTCGAGCGTATTTTGCTACCATAGCGAATAGGTTTTCACAACTGGAATTTTCCGGCGGAAAAAGAAAACGCAGCTTCAAAGATTCAAATAGTATAGGAGGCGAATTGCCCGGTGGAAAAATTGAAAAAGGGCAGAGTATGCATTGCGGTGCTGATCCTGCTTTTGTTGGGCGCGCTGTTGTGGCGGCTCTTCGCTTTGCAGGGGACGGTTTCTTCTTATGAGAGGGCGCTTGCACAGCTGGGCACAGTCATCAGCGAGGAGTTTTATGAGCCGATGACAGACGAGCAGCTCTATAC
>JAEYFO010000110.1 GCA_023402915.1 Bacillota bacterium
GCGCCAGCCACACGGCCCGGGGCAGGTGGAACGACTGGGTGACGACGACCATCTTTTTCACGCCGAAGACCTCTTTGGCCCGCACCATGCTTTCATAGGTCGAAAAGCCCGCGTGGTCGAGAAAGAGATCGTCCTCGGGCACGCCCGCTTCGAGCGCCGCGGCCTTCATGCCGTTGACCTCGTCGTAATGGATCTGGCCGTGATCGCCGGTCATCAGGAGCTTTTTTCCCGCCCCGGCAAAATATAATTCGACGCCCACGCTGACCCGGTCTTTCAAAACGGGGCTGAGCACCCCCTTTTCATAGACCCGCGCGCCCAGCACCATCACGCAGTCCGCGTCCAGCGCCGCCGCCTCTTCGGCAGAAAGAAGATACGGCTCGCCGCCGCCCATGACGGCGGTGTTCATCATGCAAAGCACCGTCACGCCCAGAAACCCCAGCGCGAACAGGATGCCCCAAACTCGTTTCAGATTCAGTTTCAGAATGAAAAACTCCCTTCCGGCGGGTCAAACGACCCCTTTCATGAACGATAACAGGAAATTCGACCCGTAGAAGAACGGCCCGAAGAACGATCTCTCCAAAAACTCCCGCACTGCCGGGAAGGGCACGACCACCAAAATGGTGGGCACGGCCATGAACACCACGAACAGCGCGAAAAACGCCCGCACAACGCCGAAGCCCGCGCCGAGCGGCCCGTCATAATGCTTGAGCATGGGCAGGCGCACCGTATAGTCTACCCCGTGAACGATCAGGGAAAACAGCACCCGCACGATCAAAAACACGATCAGGAAGCTGACGACGTTGATCGTGAAGGCCACGATGGTCTGGTTGAAATATTCGCCGACGGTGGTCACGCCTTCGGATGCGAACGCCTCGCCCGCCATGTTTTTCGCCACGAGCGTGTCGAGCGGCCGGGGCAGGCTCGCGTCCTCGAGCACGCGGGTCAGGTCGGCGGCGGAAAGCTGGCTCACCGGCAGGCGGCGCAGCTCCACGTCCGCCACCAGCTCCGCGCCCTCCGTGTAATAGAGAAGGGCGTTCGTCAGGCTCTTTTGGGCAAGGATGCCCCTGGCGGCCAGCGGCGAAAAGATCATGCCGCACACCCACGAGACGAAAAAGCCCGCCGTTTTCAAAAGCGACACGAAAAACCCGTCGTACCAGCCGATGAGCGCAAAGAGCGCGAACACGCCCAGAATGCAACCGTCAAGAAGGTTCATGCTTTCTCCTTTCCGCGCCCGTCAGGGAACGAGATACAGCTCGTTTCCCGAGCGGACGATGATCCGGCTTCCCTCTTTCCACGCCTCCTGAAGGACGATCTCCACCTGCGTCCGGCCGGCCAGCTTTCCCTTGAGGTCATAGGTCGCCAGCGCGCCCGCTTCCACCGCCAGCACGCTTTCCCCCTTGAAAAACGCGCCGAGGGCCGACGCGCTCAGGCGGAACTGGTACTCCTTTTCGCTCTCGAGCGTGAGGAGCTTGGCCGCCGTGGAAGCCGCGGACCCGTTCTGGCGCAGCGCCAGCAGGAACGTGGGCGTTTTCGTGCTCCCCGTCTCGTCGAGGACGCGCCAGCCGTAGATCAGCCGGGAAGCTTCTTCCTTGCCGGTGGACGTATAGGAAAACAGATGGTTCGTTCCGGCGGCATAGGTCTTTCCGCCGAGGAAGCGCACCCGCTCGAACAGCTCGCCCTCTTTCGTCATGGCGCCGGTGTCGGAGTGGTTGGCGGCGTTGTAGGTGCTCACGGTCGAAACGGGCGTGGAGCCGTTGGTGTTGACCATGAGCGTCCAGAGCGTGTCCCTGGACGGCTCAAAGCCGTAATCGAGCAGGGCGTTGCTCTTGAGCTCCAGCCGGTCGGTGCGCGCGCCCGTCAGGTCGTAAAGGTAGATGAGCTTTGCGCCGCTCTCTTCGCTTTTGAGCACGGCGATGTAGTTTTTGCCGCAGCGGACGGAAAGCACGGTTCCGGAAAACTCCTGGCTGGGAAAGAGCGCCGCGCCGTCCGTGCCCACGGCCTGCACCGCCGTGTCCGTATAGAGGACGGCGTACGTGTCGCCCGCGGCGATGCGGCAGGTTTCCGAAACGGGCATCTCCCAGAGCTTTTCGCCCTTGAGGGAGGCATACGTCAGCGTCGAGCCTTCGATATAGAGCATCCCCGAAGACGTGAAGCCGTACTCCGACGACGCGCCGAAGGGGAGCTTTGTCAGCGAGGCGGCGGGGCTGCCCTTGATGCGGGTCAGGCCGAAGATCCCGGCTGCCGCCACGACGGCCAGCAGCGCGATGACCGCCAGCAGCCCTTTGGGGGTCAGGCGGCGCTTTGCGCCCTGCCCGGTTGGATTGTACATGATATTCCTCCCTTGCTTGCCCTCCGCGGGGAAGGGGCTGTGCGATGGCTCGCCCCAAAACGGGACGCTGTGATCTTCTTCAAAACCGGCGCTTCCCAATGGCGCTTCCAAACGGCGCTTCCGTCGCGTTTGGAAAAACAGGCTGTGGCTGTCTCGCGTTTTTGCAGCTTGCCGTTTCCGCCGCCGGGGGTCTTGGGTTTGGCCGGTTTGCCGGTGAAACGGCGCTGAGCGTTTGGCCGGCTCTGTGTTGCAAAAAGCGATCTGCGGCGCGCCGGTCTTTGGGCGCAGCCCGCCGCGCCGGCGGCTTCCGGCTTTTCCGCTTTCGCCCTTTTCAAATTTCACCCCTTCAAAAACCAGGCGGAAGCCTTCGCCTTTGTGCCTTTCGGCGCTTTTTCAGCCGGGCGGGCCTGCGGTTTTTGCGGATTCTTTTCTATTTTACTATTGTATCGGATTCTGCGCAACTTAACAAATGTCCCGGTTTTTGTTACAATAGTTTTATCGTATTGGAATATGCTGGGGAAAAACGGCGTTTCGGCGCTCTGCGCAAGCCGCGGTTTTCCGGCCTTCCCCAAAGTTTTCAGCCCAAAAATTTTCAAAAGGTTCAAAAATTTCCGGATCTTGCCCTATTTTTCCGAAAAGAATTTTGGCCTTTTCAGAAAGGAGCGCTCCATGCCGCACATCGCCCTGCCCCAGCCCCTGCGCGCGCTGGGAGAAGCCTTTGCCGCCCATGGCCGCCGGCTGTACGCCGTGGGCGGTCTGGTGCGAAACAGCCTGCTTTCCCTGCCGCCGAGCGACTGGGACACCGCCACGGACGCGCCGCCCGAAGAGAGCGCCGCCCTGTGCCGGAAGGCGGGGCTGGCCGTTCTGCCCAAAGCGCCGCGCTTTGGCACGATCGAGGTGTTCGGCACGGACGAAACGGGCGCGCGCTGGTCGAGCGAATGTACCACGTTTCGCCGGGACACCTACGGCGCGGACGGCTCCCACCGGCCGGACGGCGTGCTGTTTTCCACCGACCTTCCCGAGGACGCCTTCCGCCGCGATCTGACGGTCAACGCCCTTTATGCCGACGCGCTCACCGGCGAGGTGATCGACCCGACGGGAGGCCTTGACGACCTTGCCCTGCGGCGCATCCGGGTCACCAGCTCCAACCCGGACGTGATCTTGCAGGACGACGGCCTTCGGGTGCTGCGGCTGGCGCGCTTTGCCTGCGAGCTGGGCTTTTCCATCGCGCCGGAAACCTTTGAGGCGGCCAAGCGCCACGCCCACGGCCTTTCGGACATCCCCGCCGAGCGGATCTATCAGGAGCTTTGCAAGATCCTCCTTTCGGACGCGCGCTACCACGCGCCCCAGCCGGAGGGGGAAGCCGCGCCCTTTCGGGGGATGCGCCTTCTTTATGAACTGGGCGCGCTGCCCTTTGTGCTTCCGGAGCTGCTGGAGGGCGTGGGGGTGGAGCAAAATCCCGTCTATCATGCCCACGACGTGTTCTGGCACAACCTTTTCACCATGGCCTGCACGCCGCCCGACCTCGTTTTGCGCTTCGCCGGGTTGCTGCACGACGTCGGCAAGCCCCGCCGCGTCCGGGAAACGGGCAAAATGCGCGGCCACGACCTGCTGGGCGAAGAGATGGCGGCGGACATTCTCCGGCGGCTCAAGGCCCCGGGCGCGCTGACGGAAAACGTGGCGCTGCTCGTGCGCCGCCACATGTACGATCTGGACGGCCGGACGCGGGAAAAGCTGCTGCGAAAGCGCTTCGTCCGCTGGGGCCCGGCGTTTACGCTGCAATACGCCGCCCTGCGGGAGGCGGATTTCGTCGGCTCGGGCTACCTAAAGCCCCCCGTCGAGACGGCGGAGCGGGCGCGGGCGCTCCTTGCGAAAATGCAGGAAGAACACGTTCCCTTTACGCTCAAAGAGCTGAACGTTTCGGGCCGAGACCTGATGGCGCTGGGCCTTTCCGGCCGGGAGATCGGCGACGCGCTCGAAGGGCTGCGGCTGCATTGCGCGTTCCGCCCCAACGACAACAACAGGCCCCGCCTCCTTTCCCTCGCGCGGCAGCTGCTGCCCAAAGAGCGGCGGTGAGCCGCGAAGCGCTGCGTTTTTTCGTTGAGAAACAACCGCGGCTTCGGCAGTTGCAGGCCGCCTGTTGCCGCCCTGTTTTTGGAAAAACCGCTCTTTAAGGGACGCGGTGCGCTCCGGGCTGTCCTTTGGGAAAAAATCTGCCGGAGAGCGCGACGGGGGTTTTGAAAGTTTTTCCTTTTGAAAAAGTCTGATTCGAAAAACCCTGAAAAGTGCTTTTGCCGTCCGGCGCATCGCTTTACTTTTTGCACTTTTTCTATTTCGCTTTTTGTTGTTTCACTTTTACCCTCAGTTGACAAGGGCACATACGGTTCCTGCGGGCAGAAAGCGCCCCTGGCTGTGTTGCGACTGCTCGACGTGGGGACCGCCATGCCATCGCAGCCGCGCCTTGCCATGAACTCTTTCCTCTCCGCAGGAACTCTTCGACCTCCAGCCTGCCGGATTTGAAGGAGTTCAAGGCCAAGCCGCGAGAAAATAGCGAACCCTATTTTGAGCGGCGAGAACGCAGAAATCCCAAAAATCCGGCGGCCGGAGGCGTGTGTGCCTTCGTCAACTGAGGGTACTATTGATCAATTTGACGCTTCGGCGGCGCGCCGCAGCGCACAGGAGTTTTGAATCGCCATGCCAATGACTTATTGCCCGCTCTTTTCGGGCAGCAGCGGAAATTCCGCCCTGCTGGACGCGGGCGGCGCACGCCTTCTCATCGACGCGGGGCTGCCCGGCCGCACGGTCGTGAACGCCCTTTCCGCCGCCGGCTACTCCCCTGAGAGCCTTCAGGGCATCCTCATCACCCACGAGCACAGCGACCACGTCAAGGGCGCGGGCGTGCTTTCGCGAAAATACGACCTGCCCATTTACGCCAATGCCGGCACCTGGGAGGCCATGGAGGGGCAGATCGGCAAGATCGCGCCGAAAAACATCCGCCTGTTCGACACGGGGCACGAGTTTTTCCTCGGAAAACTGGCGGTGTTCCCCTTCTCCGTGCCCCACGACGCGGCCGACCCGGTGGGCTTCTCCTTCCGCTGCGGCGGGACGAAGCTGAGCCAGGCCACCGACCTGGGCCACATGACACCGGAGGTGCTGGAGGCGGTCAGGGAATCCGACCTGCTGCTGCTCGAATCCAATTACGACGTGGCCATGCTCAAGGCCGGGCCGTACACCTACGCGCTCAAGCAGCGCATCCTCGGAAACAACGGGCATCTTTCCAACGACGCGGCGGCGCTCTCCTGCGTGCGGCTGCTGAATCTGGGCGTGCGCCGGTTCGTGCTGGGGCATCTGAGCGGGGAAAACAATTTTGAGGAGCTGGCCTTCCAGACCTGCGCGCAGGCGCTCACGGACGCGGGAGCGCATCTGGGCGAAGGGGCGGACGCGGCGCTGTATCTGGCGCACAGGGATCGTCCGGCGG